>CALXQE010000101.1 GCA_944390495.1 uncultured Clostridia bacterium | reverse complement strand
TATGTATTTTCATAAGATAAACGAAAAAAGGAGATATTATTATGCAGAATATAAGAACAGACTTAGCAGTTGAAGCTCATGAAATGAGCAAAAAAGAGGCAAAAAACACATCTGAAATTGAAGGAGTAGCATCCGAATTCGAAGAACGAAACGGAATATCTGTAACAACAGTAAAAATACTTAATGAAAACGGTAGTAAAATTCTCGGCAAAGCATGCGGAACTTATGTAACTATTGAGGCGCCGGATTTAAAATATAATACGGAAACATACGAAAAAGTATGCAAAATAATGGCAGATGAAATACAAAAAATGGCAGACATAACAAGTGACAGCGTAACACTTGTAGCAGGGCTTGGAAACCGTGATATAACACCTGATGCATTAGGAACAAGCGTTGTTTCAAGACTGATTGTTACTAATCACATAAAAACTCATCTAAGTCACCTGCTTGACAAAAATATGAGCGGTGTTTGTGCAATAGCACCAGGTGTTCTCGGTACAACAGGCATAGAAACGGCAGATATAATCACCGCTATTACAAACAAGATAAAACCACAGCTTATAATTGCCGTTGACGCACTTGCCGCCGCAGACATTAACCGTATAAGCACCACCATACAAATAGCAGATACAGGAATACAGCCCGGTGCCGGTGTCGGAAATAACAGAGAAGGTCTTAATGAAAAAACAACCGGAGTCAAAGTTATTGCAATAGGTGTACCGACCGTTATAGATGCTGCAACAATTTCAAAGATAGAAATACCTGAGGAATTAGCTCCACTTATGGTAACAACAAAAGATATAGACCTTATCATTGAACGAACTTCTAAAACAGTAGCAGACGGTATAAATATGGCACTTCACAAAGGTATTACACTTCATGATATTGAATGCTTTGTGGGATAATTGACATATTATATAATTTGAGGTAAAATATAGAAAAAAGCAAAGGAGAATATTAAATGCAAAGTATAAATTCAAATATAAATTTGTATTATATTCCAATGACTAAGCTTAAAACTACTACTGTTGGAGTATATATACACAGACCTCTTGATAAAAATGAAGTATCAAAAAATGCTGTTCTTCCGTATGTTCTTAAAAGAGGTTGCATGCTTTGTAATAACAGCAGCGATGTTTACAAATACCTTGAAAATCTTTACGGTGCATCTTTCGCCTCAAGTGTATTAAAACTCGGCGATGATCAGGTTATATATCTTGGTTTTGAAACCATTTCAGATAGATTTGCACCATGCGGCGAAAAGCTTGTAAGTGATATTATAAAACTTTTAGTGTCAGTTTTATTTGAACCGGTACAATTTACCCACGAAACTGTTGAACAGGAAAAAAATAATGCAAAAAACAGAATACTTGCAGAAATAAACGATAAGCGTCGTTATGCAATGGTACGATGCGGTGAAGAAATGTGTGAAGGTGACAAGTTTGCACTTTCGGTTCTTGGTACAATAGATGATATAGACAAAATAACAGCAGAAGATTTAAAATCACATTACGAAAAAATTATTACATCTTCTGTTATTGATATTTATATGTGCGGTGAATGTGACGAAAACGCAGTAACAAAAGAATTAAAAGAAAGTACAATGAAAATCGCTTTTTCTGATTCTTCCCTTCCAAAGAGCCAAATATTTACACGTCAAGGTGATATTAAAAAAGTAACAGATCACATGGATGTGGTACAGGGCAAGCTTTCAATGGGATTTAGAACAAATATTGAAGCAAATAGCAGCGATTACATTACGCTGATGGTTTTAAACAGTATTTTCGGAGGCGGTGCACATTCCAAACTGTTTAATAATGTAAGAGAAAAATTGAGTCTTTGTTACTATGCCTCAAGTTCTCTTGTAAAACATAAAGGTATTATGTTTGTAAATGCCGGAATAGAATTTGAGAATTTCGACAAAGCCTATAATGAAATTTTATCACAACTTGATTGTGTTAAAAGAGGTGAAATATCAGAACTTGAATACACGTCAAGTATTAATGCTCTTTTAAACGAACTTGAATCATATAAAGATGACCAACACATGATGCAGCTTTTCGAGCTTGGTCAAAAACTTTCAGGTGTAAGCCTTGGCATAGAAGAAATGAAAGAGAAAATCAGCAAAGTAAAAATTGAAGATGTTAAAAATATTGCGAAAAAAATTGAGCTTGATACAGTTTATTTCCTTGATGGAAAGGAGGATAAATAAATGGAATTAAAATACATGAAAAATGATAAAACAGGCGAAGAAATGTATACTGGTAAACATTCATCAGGTCTTGAAGTATATATAATACCGAAAAAAGATTACAGCAATACATTTGCCGTTTTCGGTACAAAGTACGGTTCTGTTGATTCAGAATTTATAGTACCGGGAGAAAAAGAAAAAACAGTTGTTCCGGACGGTATTGCACACTACCTTGAACATAAAATGTTTGACCAGCCGGACGGAAGTAATGTATTTGACAAATTCTCAAGATACGGCGGCAATGCCAACGCTTTCACCTCCTTTAATATTACTGCGTATCTGTTTTCTGCAACATCAAATGTCGAAAAAAATCTTGAAACTCTTATGGATTATGTGCAAAGTCCGTATTTTACAGAGGAAAGTGTTGAAAAGGAACAAGGCATTATAGGTCAGGAAATCAGAATGTACGACGATAGCGGCAGTTGGAAGCTATTTTTTAACTTCCTTGAATGTCTGTACCATAACTACCCTGTAAAGAAAAACATTGCCGGTACTGTTGAAAGTATAAGCCATATTACAGCAGATTACCTATATAAATGTTATAATACTTTTTATAATCTTTCAAATATGGCAATCGTTGTTGCAGGTAATGTAGATGCCGCTAAAATATCTAATGTAATTGAAAAGGGCGTAAAGAAAAATGAACCGTTTAGCGAAGAAATAAAGAAAATATACCCTGACGAACCTAATACAGTTGCAAAGCACTTTGTTTCTGAAAATCTAAGTGTTGCAACTCCCCTGTTTATGGCAGGATTTAAAGATACAGACACAGGATTTGGCGGCAGCAAGCTTTTAAAAAAATATATAGAAGTAAAAATACTTCTTAGAATGATTTTCGGACGCAGTTCAAGACTGTATCAAGATTTATATGAATCAGGTCTTATTAATAATTCATTTTCCTTTGATCACACAATACAGCCTGATTACGGATACAGCACAATCAGCGGTGAAAGTAAAAATCCTAAGGCAGTTTATGATGCAATTATAAATGAAGTGGAATCAATGCACAAAAACGGTCTTTCAAAGTCAGATTTTGAAAGAATCAAAAAGGTCGTATGGGGAGAATATATCCGCAATCAAAACAGCGTTGATGACTATGCATGTGACTTTTTACAGTTTAAATTCATGGATATAGATTACTTTAATTTCTATGACGTATATAAAGATGTTACCTTTGATGATGTTACTAAACGATTTGAAGAACATTTTATAAAAGAAAAAGCTGCACTTTCTGTAATAAATCCAGTATAAAAATTGCCGGCATGTTGCCGGTATTTTTTTGTAAAATTTTCAGCCTTATATTTAGAATAATTAAACATTCTTTGAAAAGAATATAAGAAGAGAGAATTTTAAGGAGTGATTTTATGAACGGCGTAATTATGATAACGCAGTTTTTCTTTACAATAGTTATAGGGCTGTATTTTCTTAGTAAATTCAAAAGCGAACAGTCTGATGAAAAAGCAATTAAGGAGCATTCTAAAACAGAAGCTGAACATTTTAACGCAATGAGAAGAATACATCTTTCAGAACCTATAACAGAGGAAGTACGCCCACAAAATATGAATGAAGTTATCGGTCAAGATGACGGTATTAAAGCACTGCGTGCTTGTCTTTGCGGAAGCGACCCTCAGCACGTAATAATTTACGGGCCTCCAGGTGTCGGTAAAACTGCCGCTGCCAGATTAGCTATGGAATATGCAAAAAAAAGCGACGGTACTCCTTTTAAACATAACGCAAAGTTTGTGGAAGTAGATGCTACTATTATGCGTTATGATGAAAGAAGTATAGCAGACCCGCTTATCGGCTCAGTTCACGACCCTATATATCAAGGCTCCGGAGTATACGGCTGTGCCGGTATTCCTCAGCCTAAAGAAGGAGCCGTCACAAAAGCTCACGGAGGAATTTTATTTATTGATGAAATAGGTGAACTTCCAAACTGTCAGATGAATAAACTTTTAAAGGTACTTGAGGACAGAAAGGTTATTTTAGAAAGTGCATATTATAGTAAAAATGATAAAAAAATACCCACCTATATTCACGATATTTTCAAAAACGGTCTTCCTGCTGATTTTAAGCTTGTTGGTGCAACCACCAAAAAACCTGAGGATATTCCCGAAGCATTACGTTCAAGATGCGTTGAAATATATTTTAACCCGCTTACAAAGGAACATATTGAAACTATAATCAGAAATGCCTGTAAGAGAATGGGCATTGATATTGAAGACGGTGCCGTAAATCTATTTTCTATGTACGCAAAAAACGGACGTGATGCAGTAAAACTTTTACAGCTTTCTAAAAATACAGTTTACCTCGACAGACGCTACCGCATAGATACACAAGACGCTGCATGGGCATTAAATGCCTGCCGATATACAAAAGGAATGTACTTTGACGACAAAGAAAAAATAATTGATATTTCCGTTATAAAACCAAAAGAAAAAAACAGTTGAAAATATTTAAAAAAGATTATATAATAGTAATATTAAGTTTAAAATTAGGAGTGAATATAATTGGAAAACGAAACAAGATGCTTGCCCGTAATTCCTATGCGTGGCATGGTACTGTTTCCGTACATGAATTTAAATTTTGATGCGGCAAGGGATATTTCTGTAAAAGCCCTCGAAGCAGCAATGGAAAATAATTCCGTTGTATTTCTTGCAACTCAGAAAGATATAAATACGGAAAAACCAACATTTAACGATATATATGAAGTAGGAACAGTAGCAATTATTAAGCAAATAATGCGTATGCCAGGAGGTATAACAAGAGTTATTGTTAAGGGACTTAACAGAGGTGTTATTATAACACCTCTTGAAACCTCCCCATATTTAAAAGCTGATATTACTGAATACAACGAAGAATATGATTCTTATGATTATCACGGAACAACAAAGGATGCTTATAAAAACAGGCTTAAAAAAAGTTACGAAGAATATTTTTCTCAAAATCCTAAATTATCAGCTGAAAATTTTATGCAGGTAATGTCAATAAAGAATTTATCAGAACTTTGTGACGTTATCGCCGCTGAAGTTGATATGGATATAGAAAAGCGTCAAGAGCTTTTAGAAGAATTTGATATATATGAAAGAACTGAAACTCTTGTCACTGAAATACAAAATCAGCTTGAAATTCTTAGAGTTGAACATCAAATCGCACAAAAGGTAAAGGAACGTATCGACAAAAATCAACGTGAATACTATCTTAGAGAACAGCTCAAAGTTATACGTGAAGAGCTTGGCGACAGCGATGGAATAACTGAAGAAGTAGAAGCATATACCGCAAAAATAAAAAAGCTTAAAACAACAAAGGAAGTAAAGGAGAAACTTTTAAAGGAAGTAGACAAATTTTCAAAAATGCCGCCATCTTCAGCGGAAAGCAGTGTTGAAAGAAATTACCTTGATACTGTCCTTGAACTGCCATGGAATAAGCTTTCAAAGGAAAGTTTTGACATAGACAATGCAAAAAAAATCTTAGATGAAGACCACTATGGTCTTGAAAAAGTTAAGGAAAGAGTACTTGAGTATCTATCTGTACGTCAGCTCACTAAAGGAAAAAATGGTACTATTCTTTGTTTTGTCGGACCTCCAGGAGTCGGTAAAACTTCAGTTGCAAAATCAATCGCACGTTCTTTAGGCAGAAAATATGTAAGAATATCCCTTGGCGGTATACACGACGAATCTGATATAAGAGGTCATAGAAAAACTTACATAGGTGCAATGGAAGGTCGTATTATTGCCGCTATGAAAGAGGCAAAAACTAAAAATCCGCTTATTCTGTTTGACGAAATAGACAAAATGGGTGCTGACTATAAAGGTGATCCGTCAGCAGCTTTACTTGAGGTACTTGACTACGAACAAAACAGCGAATTTCGTGACCATTACATTGAAGTACCGTTTGACTTATCACAGGTACTATTTATAACAACAGCAAACTCTTTAGATACAGTTTCAAGACCGCTACTTGACAGAATGGAAATAATTGAGCTTTCAGGCTATACAAGTGATGAAAAATTCCATATCGCGAAGAATTACCTGCTAAAAAAGGCTATTACAAATAACGGTCTTAGTCAAAATAATATATCTATTACCGACGGTGTAATAAAAAAGATAATAGAAAATTATACTAAAGAAGCCGGTGTACGAAAACTTGAACAGCAGATCGGAAAGATATGCCGAAAGGCTGCAAAAGAGCTTATTGAAAGCGGCAAAAAGACAATACGTATTACAGAAAAAAATCTTTCGGATTATTTAGGTAATGAGCGTTATCAATATGATATGATGAATGAAAAAGACGAAATTGGAATTGCAAGAGGTCTTGCCTGGACATCTGTCGGCGGTGATACATTATCAATAGAAGTAAACGTAATGCCGGGCAGCGGCAAAGTTGAACTTACAGGAAAGCTTGGCGATGTTATGAAAGAAAGTGCCATGGCAGCAATAAGCTATATCCGTGCAAACTCAAAGGAACTTAATATAAGCGAGAATTTCTACAAGACAAAGGATATACATATTCATGTTCCTGAAGGTGCTGTACCTAAAGATGGTCCGTCAGCAGGTATAACTATGGCAACTGCACTTGTAAGTGCACTTACAAATAAGTTTGTGCGAAACGACGTTGCTATGACAGGTGAAATCACACTTAGAGGACGTGTTCTTCCGATAGGCGGTCTTAAAGAAAAATCACTTGCCGCTTTTAGAGCAGGTATAAAAGACATAATAATACCTGATAAAAACAAACCTGATATTGACGATATACCAATAGAAATCAAGAAAAAACTAAACTTTATACCGGTTTCAAATATGGATACTGTACTCCATAACGCATTAAGACAGGAGGATTAATTATGAATTTGCACAACGCAACTCTTACCGTTTCAGCTGTAAGTCCTAAACAATACCCTAAAACAGGACTTATGGAATTTGCCTTTGCAGGACGTTCAAACGTGGGTAAATCCTCAATGATAAATAAACTTTTAAACAGAAAATCATTGGCAAGGGTTTCAGGCACACCCGGAAAAACAGTTACTATAAATTTTTATAATATAGATGATAAGATTTATCTTGTTGACCTGCCCGGTTACGGTTATGCACAGCGTTCTAAAACGGAAGTTGAAAAATGGGGTAAAATGATGGAGGATTATCTTGCAAACAGAGAACAGCTTGTACAAACAATCCTTCTTGTAGACAGTCGCCACAAACCTACCAGAGACGATATTACTATGGCTGATTGGATACGCCATTACCACGATAACCTTATTGTTATTGCAACAAAAATGGACAAGCTAAAGAAAAAAGAGATAGAACCTAATTTACAAAGAATCTGGGAAACACTTGAAATGGGAGAAGATGATATACTTGTTCCCTTCTCTACCCAGGACGACGAAGGCAAGTTCACTGTTTGGGATATGATAGAAATGATGCGTGCAGGTGAGCTGTTCCCATATCAGCCCTCTGAAGATGAAAATAACGAACAGTAATATTTAAGCGGAGTGAATAATCCACTCCGCTTTTACTTTAATATTTTCGTCTTAAAATAAAATATGTTATCCAATATATCACGCAAAGTGCACATACGCTATATGCTACTATTTGTGCCTCGTAAGGTAAATTACATAGATAAAGTGTCATAACAGCTATACCTGCTGCTATTATGTATAGATAAAAAGCAATACTTCTTGCATTTTTGTAAAGCATCACATTTCTTTCATCATTTTCATATATCTTACGATTTTTCATTGCCTCGTCATTAGCCATAAGCCTTATATTTCTAATAGTATATACTACACCTATTGCAAGCATAATTGCCCCAAACATACTTAATACGTCATTTTTTGATTGAGTAAATATGTTTAGAATCGTTAATGCTGCTCCGATAATGATATATACTATACCCATAATTAATCTAACCTTAATTTTTTGTACGAACTTCATTTTTATTCCTCCTCTTCAAAAATAAATATATCCTCTATTTTCACTTTAAAATAAACAGCAATTTTATGTGCCAACATCAGCGACGCATTATATTTACCATTCTCTAAAGATATTATCGTCTGACGTGTCACATCTACTGCTCTTGCCAAATCATCCTGTGTTATTTTATTTTGTTTACGATATTCCTTTATTCTGTTTTTCAAATTATCAGCCCCTTAAATGTATAGTGCACTTTACATTTTTATTATAACACTTTATGCAAAAATGTCAAGTGTATTTTACATTTTTACATAAAAAATACACACTCCAAAGAAGTGTGTATTTAAAACTCATTATAATGCCATTTCAAATATCTTTTTCACGTCGTTTTTATCAAGAGGAATAAATCCAAATTTCAAGCCACAGTCTGCTGCTTTCTGTGCCATTATATCAAAATGCTCATTATTAATATTTATTTCACTAAGTGTTGACGGCAAACCTATTGAAGCAAAAAATTCCTTTGTCCTATCTATCGCTTTCTTTGCTATTTCCATATCAGAGCCGTCCTGTATGTTCCATACATTCTTGCCGTATTCAACAAATTTCCATACAGTATCCTCATTTAAAACATATTCCATCCAGTAAGGAGTAAGAATTGCAAGCCCAACTCCATGTGTTATATCATAAAAAGCACTAAGTTCATGCTCCATCGGATGTACTGCCCATGCAGTATTCTCTCCATATGAACATACACCGTTAATCGCCATACTTGATGCCCACATAAGATTTGCACGTGCCTCATAATTATCAGGTGTTTTTACTGCTACAGGTGCATACTTTATACAAGTTTTTAATATACCCTCACAAAAACGTGCTTGCAAATATGCACCCTTTTCCTGATTAAAATAATTTTCAAATGTATGACTCATAATATCAGCAGTTCCTGCGGCTGTCTGACGAGCTGAAACTGTATATGTGTATTCAGGGTCAAGAATTGAAAATACAGGCTTTGTAACATCGTTTCCTGTTCCCCACTTTTCATTTTTTTCCATATCAGAAATAACCGCAAAGCCGTCCATTTCTGAACCTGTCGCAGAAAGTGTCAAAACTGATACAACAGGAAGTGCCTTTGTGATTTTATTGCTGTCAACTACCTGTTCCCAAGGGTCTCCGTCATAGCAAGTACCGCTTGCGATAATTTTTGCACAGTCAATGGTACTTCCGCCGCCTACTGCAAGCACTGCACCAATACCGTTTTCTCTGCAAATTTTAATCCCTTCACGTACAGACTCAATCTTTGGATTAGGCTCAACTCCTGATAGTTCCTTCCATTCAATACCTGCACTTTCAAGCTGACTTACAACCTTATCATAAAGACCATTCTTTTTAATACTTCCTCCGCCATATACAAGAAGTACATTCTTTGAAATGTCTTTCAAATTACTTCCAAGCTGTTCAATCTGTCCTTTACCGAAAAATATTTTTGTCGGTATGTTGTAATTAAAGTTCTGCATAAAATAACCTCCTTATTTTTTACTTTCTAATATTATGGTTACAGGACCGTCATTTGTCAATGTAACCTTCATATCTGCACCAAACTCACCTGTTTGAGTGCATATTCCTTTATCTGATACATATTTTACAAACTTTTCATACATATCATTTGCACCCACAGGTTCCATTGCTTCACCGAAAAACGGACGTCTGCCATGAGATGTATCACCGTACAATGTAAATTGAGATATTACAAGCATACTGCCGTTTACATCTTCCAGACTTAAATTCATTTTGTCATTTTCATCACTAAAAATGCGAAGCTTTATAATCTTGTCTGCGATATATTTCATGTCTTCTTCAGTGTCACCGTTCCCGACACCAAGAAGCACCATAAGTCCTTTATCTATCTTTCCTTTTACAGTACCGTCAATTTTTACATCTGCACTTGTAACTCTTTGTACAACCGCTCTCATACCTCATATCCTCTTTCCTCTATTATCGTTTGTAACTGCTCCCATTCCTCCATAAGAAGTTCAGTTTCTTCTTCTAAAGTGGTAATCTTTTCTGTAATTTCACCGGCTTTTACATAATCAGTTGCTATTTGAGGATTTTCAAGTTCCTTTGAAAGCTCTGCAATTTTATCCTCATTATCTGAAATTAATTCTTCAACCTTTTTATAGCGATTTAATATTTTTCGTTTTTCAGATTCAAGGCGTTTTTGTTCCTTATAGTCTATCTGTCCCTTTGTTACACTCTTCTTTTCTTCTTTAACCTGCAATCTTGATTGAAAACTATCGTAATCACCGTCATAACTTTCAAGTCCTTTTGGTGTCAAATACAGTATTCTATCTGCCAACTTATTTATAAAATATCTGTCATGGGAAACCATAATCATTGTACCGTCATAACCTGACAGTGCCTTTTCCAAGGCCTCACGTGATTCTATGTCAAGATGGTTTGTAGGTTCGTCCATAATCAAAAGATTTACACTCTTTAGCATGAGTTTAACAAGCTCTACTCTTGCACGCTCTCCACCTGACAACTTATGTATTTCCTTAAAAACATCTTCGCCGCGAAACAAGAAAACAGCCAGTGCATTTCTGATTTCAGTTTGTGTAAGATTTGGATACTCGTCCCATACTTCATCTATTACAGTTTTATCCATACTAAGATTTTCCTGTATCTGGTCATAATAACCGATATGAATATTAGCACCTATTTTATACTCACCCTCAGTCTGCTCATATTCTCCCATGATGATTTTTAAAAGAGTTGTTTTTCCGCAGCCGTTAGGACCAAGTAAAAATACCTTTTCTCCCTTTTTTATAAGAAAATCTATATCAGAAAATAATCTTTTTTCGCCGAAGGACATTCCAAGTTTTTCTCCCTGAACCACATCTTGTCCGCCGCCGGCACATGCTCTGAATTTAAAATCCATTTCTTCAGGCTCTTTTGTAGGAGCTATAAGTTCCTTTTCAAGCCTTTCAATTACTTTCATCTTGCTTTCTGCTGTTTTTATGTTCTTTTCTCTTCCCCACCGTCTTTGCTGTTCAACAACATTTTCAAGACGCTGGATTTCTCGCATTGTATTATCGTAATTTCTCTGTTCTGTTTTTTTGTCAATTTCTCGCTGGGACATATACTGTGAATAATTTCCGTTGTATGAACGAAAACGCATATTTTCAAGTTCAAAAGTCTTATTTGTAACTCTGTCTAAAAAATATCTGTCATGGGAAATTACAATAAATGCACCGTTATAATTCTTCAAAAAATCTTCAAGCCACTCAACCGAATCTATGTCAAGATGATTTGTAGGTTCGTCTAAGAGCAATAAGTTTGCATCAGATAAAAGTATTTTACCAAGTGCAACCCTTGTTTTTTGTCCTCCTGACAGCTTATCTACACAAAGATTAAATTCTTCCTCTTTAAAACCAAGCCCTGTAAGTGTACTTTTAACCTTTGATTTATAATAAAAACCATCAAGTTCAGTAAAACGTTCCTGAAGTTTCGTCTGTCTATCAACAAGTTTATCTATATCACCAATTTTATTTTCTATATCAAAACGTATTTCTTCAAGCTCATTTTCAATTTCTATAACATTAGAAAATACTGTAAGAGTTTCGTCCCATATACTATTTTCACTGCCGTTTACACTGTATTGGTCAAGATAACCTATTCTTAAATCCTTATTTTTGAAAATTTCTCCCTCATCATAATCAATATCGCCTGTTATTATTTTAAACAAAGTGGATTTGCCGGCACCGTTTATGCCGACAAATCCTATTTTATCATTACTATCCACATTAAAGGATACATTTTCAAAAAGTGTTTCATCAAGAAACATCTTCTTTATATTACTTCCGTTAAGCAGTATCATAATTTCTCCCGTTAATAGTTTTTCATATTATTTATCATATCAAGTATTTCATAGCCGTAATTTATATCAGGACACCATCTTCCGCCAAGCTGCTCAACATACTTAACGGTACCTGCCCATGCTATTGTAAGAACGACGTTATATCTGTCATGTACCTGTCCCACCGGTGCAATACCAACATACGCACTCATGTGATTATAATGTCCTCTTACACCATCATCAGGTGTTGCAAAAGTTTCATGATCTTCCGTCTCATCGCCGTCAGCATCCTTTGTTTTTATACCTGCCCAGTTATTCATTTCCGGAAGTACTGCACCTCCGTACTTTCCGTAACCTGTTTCTTTACCCGCTTGTGCATACATAACCTCCGGACGTATTCCGAAAATCTCTCCGTATTTCCAGTAAACAGGTGCAATATTTATAAATCTTTCATCAGCGCCCATTGCCCTTGCCCAATTTTGTGCCTGCTTGACAGTAACTTCTGCTGCTCCCGTTATTGATGTCTTATCAGCAGAAGGATTTACTACTCTGTATAAAAAAGTACAAGCCTCAGCACGTGTTAAAAGATCCTTTGGACGAATATTATCATTATCACCACGAAGATATAGATTTACCACCGCAGTTTCCAAAAGATTTTTATACGCATCATCAACTTTATCTGCGTCATCAAAGCTGTAATTTGTAATAGTGTAGCTTGTTGCAGCTTTCTGACCGGCGGCTAAAACAAGAGTAGCCGCAAATTCTTCACGAGTTACATACTCACCCTGACCAAATGTATCAGTCTTTTTAGGCATATAATTTTGTATTGCCACTGCATACGGATAATACCATCTGTCCTCCATTACATCGTCAAATGTAATAGTACCCTTTGCCTTTAAATCAAATGTTTCTGTAAATATTTTAGCCATCTGTGCCCTTGTTATATTATCACCAAGCTTTAAATCGCCGGTTTCATCACCTGTCAATATTCCGTTATCAAGACAATACTGCACACTTTCCGCAGCCCACGGATAATCTTTTTCTATATTGTTTTGTGCCAATGCTGTAAAAGATGACAATGATATTACAGCAGCTGAAATAATCGAAATTGCTTTCTTCATCAAATTCTTCTCCCTTGCGTATTAAAATCCATTATTATATTATATATCAAAATCACTTTTATTTCAACATCAACTAATTATTTTTACATAATTTCTGCATTCTTTGTTTCATTACCGTTAAAGATTGTACGGAAAAAATCGGTTATGATAAACACAATACCTTTCTTTTCAACTGCTGCGTCAGTATTAAGGTCTACCTGTGCTAAAAGTTCACCGTCACGCATAAACTTAACAGTACCTATCTTTTCACCTACTTCAAGAGGTGCCTCAATATTTTCGTCTATTATTACCTCACGCTCAATATTACTTTCTTCACCTTTTTTCACAAGTGCCATATAACTTTCAGCTGCAACTGCACCTACTTCATCTACTTCTCCCTTTTCAACATGAACTCTCTCTATTTCATCTCCCGCTGTAACCTGTGCATTTACAGAATAGTTTGCAAATCCATAGTCTAAAAGTGCCTTTGCAGAAGAAAACCTTTTAGCAGGTGTAGGTGCACCCAAAACAACTGCTAGAAGCTGCATATCATCACGTTCTGCAGTTGCACTCAGACAGCAAAGTGCCTTTGATGTAGAACCTGTTTTAAGACCG
>CALXQE010000100.1 GCA_944390495.1 uncultured Clostridia bacterium | reverse complement strand
GTGTAAAAATAGAAATTAAAAGTATATTTTGAAACAGGCGGCAGCAGCCTTTGGCGTTGCCGCCTTAGTTACATCTTAACGCCGGCGGTGTTATTCGGGGATACGATTCTCAAAAAACACAGCTAGCTGGGCGTGTATAATACTCCAGTCCTGCCGCCTTCCAGTCCACTTTTTCGTGATGTCTATCATCGCAAGATACAGCATTTTAAACAGGCTGTCATCCGTCGGAAATACTGATTTCGACTTTGTTACTTTACGGAGCTGGCGGTTAAATCCTTCAATTACATTTGTTGTATAAATCAGCTTTCGGACTGTCTGAGGGTATTTGAAATAGGTGCTCAGATTAGCCCAGTTAGCTCTCCATGACTGAGATATTTTAGGATATTTTTTATCCCAATGCCGGGCAAAAATATCCAAAGCCTCCAGGGCAGCATCCTCGTCAACAGCAGCATAGACAGCCTTCAAATCTGCCATAAGAGGCTTTAAGTCCTTGTATGACACATATTTGCTGGAATTTCTAAGCTGATGAATTATGCAGTTTTGGATTTCTGTTTTTGGGAATACGGCGTTGATTGCGGCGTCAAATCCTGTAAGATTATCGGTACAGGCAATTAAAATATCTTCAACACCTCTATTTTTTAGACTGTTTAACACAGTTGCCCAGAATTTTGCGCTTTCATTTTCTCCTACCCACATTCCAAGCACATCCTTATGTCCGTCCATATCGATTCCTATGGCGATATATACCGCTTTCTTTACTATCTGTCCTTCACTGCGCACATGATAATGAATAGCGTCGAGAAACACTACGGCATATATGCTTTCAAGCGGTCTTTGCTGCCACTCTTTGGCTATAGGCAGGATTTTATCCGTAATTCTGCTGACTGTGCTGTCTGATACAGATATACCATATATGTCCTGAATATGAGTTCCAATGTCTGATGTGGTCATTCCTTTTGCGTACATTGACAGTATTTTTTCCTCAATATCCTGACTGATGCTGGTCTGATTCTTTTTCAGTACCTGCGGTTCAAACTCTCCCTTTCGGTCACGAGGAATTGATACCTCGACATCTCCGAAGCTGGTTCTCAGAGTCTTGCTGCTGTGTCTGTTTCGGCTGTTGTCTGTGTCTTTGTTTTTGTAGTCGTATTTGCTGTAACCCAGCTCTTCGTCCAGTTCTGCCTCAAGTCCGTTTTCCATAAACTCCGCTATGGTTTCCTTGAACAGATTTTGAAAAGATCTCTCTAATCATCGTAAAGCTTTTATCGATCCCCAAAATTATAATAATATTATTAAACGTTAAATGTAAAGAACTGAAACACCGATGAATAATCCAATTGAAAATAAGTAAACGTATGGATAAACAAAGTTCATTATTTTAACAGCAAAAGATCATCATACAAACTAAATTTAAAGATTCTTGTTAATATAGTTATAATCAACGAAAAAGAGAACGGAAAATATACCATAAAATCAATACGATTATGATAATCGGTAGCAAACTCGTTAAAAAACTAATCATTGAGTTAAAAATAACATAGCGCATTTGCCAAATTGTAACTGCAATGATGATTAGAAGTATTACAAACAAAATACGAAAAATAGCTCTCCATCTAATGTTTGAAATGAAAATTAATGCTGATCTTCGTCTATATCGCCTATCTAAACGTCTGCGTTGCCGTTCTAATTCTTGTAGCTCTTGCTCATATGGGTCGTTTTGCGAAAGAGTTTCAGGTTGTTGTGTTTGTGGAGGCACTTCCACCGTAGGAATATCGCCTCCACTGTTCGGAGTTCCTGAAAATTGTGAAAAAAAGTCAGTGCCAGATGGTGTAGCTTTATTGTTTTGAGGAAGACTTTCTGATGTTGCAGGTGCTACTTCAGGAATTTTACTTTTTGAAGAATCCGTCACATGAGCATTAAAGAAAGCTTGACGCAGATCATCATAAGGGTTTTCAGATTTTACATGATTTTGATGATTTTCTTTTGTAGCTTTAACTGGTGCCTGCATGTATCCATCATTAAGTAAATTTTTTTCGAGAAGGGTACTATTATAAACCCTTCCGCCGCAAAACGGGCAACTAGATCGTTTGTTTTGAAAAATATATTTGCAATCATCACATATATAAGCCATTTAAATACCTCTCTAAAATATAAAATGATTCGCCAGTATAGGAATCGCATGGTTGCTCCCATATATCAGACAGCCATCTCCTAAAGATGTTAGTTCCTCTGGATTAATTATAGCCTGCTGAACCTCTCTCTGTGCTGAGCCGTATCCGTGTGATGAAAAAATATGAAAAGGCTCTATGTGTGTTTCATTATGCTGTTCTGATACTTGGCGATAGTAATTACCAATCCCATCTGAAAATGGTGCGGCAGCTAAAGTGCTGGAACAAGAAAATACAAATATCTCTTGTGTTTGAGTAAAAAACGAGGACAGCGCAGTATTATTTGAAAAACTATTATTAGTAGTTGAACCAGCGCCAATAACACTTGAGATATCCTCGGATAATATACCGGTGGAATATGGTAAGTCAGAATGCTCATTTAAAAATAGCTTTTGAAATTCAGGGCTTTCGCTAATTGTAATATTACTTGTTACAAGCAAGTATGGTATGTTTCGATCGTTTAAAGACTTAAATTCAGCAGCTAAATAATCAAGAGTTTCTTTTCTGCTTCCTGGCACATATATGCTGATTAAATTTCTAGACAGTACTGTATCAATAATACTCAACTGGCTGTGCTTTGAAAAACCTTTATATTTCCATAAGCATTTTTCTAAAGCAAGTGAAAACGATCTTACTGCGTTAAATACTCTTTGCTGAGCCTCAGGAGCAGAAAGTCTTCGTGTTAAATTATCAAACTGCTGGGCTGGAAGGTAAGCAAGGATATTTCTATTCAACTCCGTGAAAGACATACTTGTTATTTCATACAGTAAATCAAGGTTATAAGGATAGTTGCCAAAAGCGTTGCTGTTTTTTGTGAATTGATAACTAATGATTTCAAGGTAGTCAGCCAAAACGGAACGAACAGATTGCACCTCAGCGAGAGTACGACTATCATGAGGAATAGGAGCAATTACATCAAGAACATCGCTCGAAGATAATCCATATAGTGGATCGTAAAATGAATTTTGGCTTCCATGGCTGTTTGCTAAATACATTTGAGGAGCAACTCTTCTTTGACGAATTGCGGGGTTGATTGTATATAATTCGGATAATCTTGACTCAAAGTTAGAATCGTTGTGAATTAATACGATACCCTTGGAACCGATGTTCCTGCTGATTTCATACAATCCAATAAGATCTCGTTGATTTTTATATCCGCCAAATGCTCCAAAACTATCATTTGAAGATCTTGGAGAAATAGCTTCGTGAACAGAAAGACGCTGAATATTATTTACTTGTCTATAATGATTAATGTGTGCCATATTTTTTCTCCTCAATCTAAATCATGCTAATGTACGTTAATATCGATCCTCTTCAAAGAAAAAGAAAAACGGATCTGGTTGAGACGCTAACCCAACAACGGCTTGACCTACTTGTAAATTTTGTATGTGCCAGTGTTCGACTGTTCTTCCATCTCGTTCACGATCGATAGGCGTATTGCTTCCGTTCTCATATCTATAGGCCACAATGTTTGGACCGAACAACTGAGAAACATATTCTCTGGAGTCGTAATCATTTGTTTTCAGAGCAATTACCGACCCGAAACCACCAAGAATTACATGTCCAGCATCTTTACCATATGTAGAATAAATCTGTCCCACACTCTGAAGCCCCGCAACTACAGATACTTTTTTGCTTCGCCCGAAATTAAGTGCATCTTCCAAGTGAGATACTTTGGGAAGAAGTTTTAATTCATCAAGAAAAATATGAGTATGTCCGTTTGAATTTGTGCTTAATGCTTCTTTTAAGGCTAAATCGACAAGAAGTCTGTAAATAGGAATCATTGTTTCGCCTAAAGACATATCATACAATACAAAAATTGTTTTTCCCTGTTTTGAACGAATTGCATGTCGAATGGAAAATGATGGATTGGCACGAGAGGGTTTTTGATAGAAAACCCCTTGGAAACAATCGTATAACATGCTTCTTAATTCACCGAACACGCCAAGTGCCTGATTATTGGTTCCATCGCCAATATAAGATATCAAGCCATGCATATCTGGGTATATTTTGAAATATTGTACAAATTGAGAAGGTGATTTACGCAAAAGAAAAGAAACAAAATCGTAATTGTTTAACTGATCTTTCCATTTTAAAGGGTTATCTCTATTTCTACGTATGAAATATATAATCATATTTGCAAAAATATCTCTTGCGGCATTTGCAAAAAATGGTTGTGTTTTTGAACCTCTGTCTTTGAAAAGCACATTAGCAATTTCTCGTGCGTTTGCTTCGTAATCTACTGGAAGTGGACCATCAGCTAAAACTTCTTCAAATATATTCCAAGTTACACTCTCGTTACGATATCTGCTATCATTTCCTATAACATAATCACCAGGTTCTCGAAAATTGCTGTGCGTTATATAATCTCCTTTTGTGTCAAATATCAAGCTTACTCCTGTGCGACCCTCGGATCTGTTCCAGTTGAGTACTTGAGCAACAATTTGGTTCATTACATTTGTTTTCCCGCTTCCCGCACCGCCAAGAAGCAAAATGTTTTTAAATACAGAAGGCTCATCAATGGCAAATATATTACCATTTGATTGACTTCTGAAAAATAGGCGTGGTTCATTTTCGGTTCTGTGATACGTGCTGTTGTTAATAGAAGAACCATATAAATTGTTTTCGCTATTTACACTCATATATGTTTCCTTTCTTACTCAGAATAGCCTGATTCATTACTAGCAGTGGAATCAACATCAGAGGAGGAAACGGAATCTGTACCAAGACTATCATCCAAGCCATCTGAAATATACGATTGTTCAGTACTGCCATAGTCACTAGTTGTATCTGAGTACGAAAATCCATCATCTTGTTCAGGAGTTGCGTTATCAAATGTGAAGTTATCGAATCCATCATCATTTAATGTTTCGTCAGAAGAATAGGTTGTATCAAATTCTTCGCTGCCATCTTCGTATGAAGGAGTTTCTGCTGTATTGGCAGTAGTAGTTTCTGTAGTGCTTGAATCCAAAAGCCCGTCATCTAACTGGTAAGCGATGCTGGCTTCGTGATCTGTGTGTGAAAGTCCATCATCTAATTGTACTTCTGTTTCTGAATTTTCGGAATCAGGCTGCATAGTTTGAGTGCTGCTCACGGTTGAAACGTCTGCGGATGAATGGATGCCATAATCATCACATAAATTATTGATCGCATCATAACTTTCGGACGTGTTAGTACGAGAAATACCATTTTCTCTGTCATTTATAACAGTTTGCAAAGTTTGTTCAATGTTTGGGTCATTGTAATTTTGTGACGCATCAATCAGCGCGGCTTGAAATGAGTCGGCTTTGATAGAAGCGATATACTCACTGCGCTCAGGATCCATGTGCCCGACTTCTTTCTCGTAGTTTGACAGTGCCTCCAATGTTCTTATTTGTCCATTCGCATATGCTTCTTTTTCTATTCCTTGAATTCGATACAAATCACCATCCATTTCTGGACTTATATATGTTGAAGGCATTCTTCCTGATTGTTCTTGAATACCGTGAGTTCCTTCGTGAAAAACAGTGTCTAATGTATTCCAACCTGGAGCAAGTACATCAGTTCTAATTGATTGTACATTGCCGTAGGAATCTTTATAATCAGTGCAAAATTGACCGTCCTGTAATAAGTACGAATTGAGACATATGGTATTGCCATTTTGCCAACCATAGCAAGCGCCATTCATAGGTTGGTATGTGATTGTGCATGGATGAACATTATTTTCTGCGGCATATCTGTTTTCGACTTCTTGACATGCATTTAATCGCTGAGAAAAGGATAAGGATTTCCATGTATCCGAACTAAATAAGGCAGTTAATTGAGATTGAGAATAATTTTCATAATTAGTATTGTAGATACCCATATAATCACCTTCGCAGTATTAATGCCTTACCATTTAATGGGTCTTTAATATATGCATCCATAAGAATGATTGCGTCCCAATAACTACAATTTTGACGAAGAGCCTGGATTAAATATAACGAAAATTCTCCATATTGAAAATCGATTCGCTCTCCAGATTTAACCAACGCTTCGATAGCAATAGCAAGCCTTTCATCAATGGATGTCAAATATTCGTTTGCGTGATTATGCACACTTTGTGCATGCCATGCGGGGTGCTCTTTTGCAAGAAAGAGTTCTAATTCTTGATTAGTTATATTTGTAATCATTTTAACCTCCATATTTGATGACTTAAAGTCTAAAAATATATTTTTATTATAACATATGGTATAATAAAATGCAATATTAGACATCATTAAATGTCATAATACGTCAATTTACAATATTAAAATATGGTTATTTTGCATGAAACTTCATAAATCCTCTTGAGAAACTACACGAACAATGATATAATTTTATTGTATAAAATTGTACATATAGATTGATTCGGAGGTAAATATGGAAAAAATATTGCCCAAGAATTAGTGGTTTTAAGAGCTAGAAAATCATGGATTCAAAAGCAACTGGCAGAGAAAATAGGTGCTTCACAAAGGACAGTCGTTGCATGGGAATCTGGAGCATCTATTCCTCGCAAAACTACACAGGTAAATATAGCTAAAGTGTTTGGACTATCTGAAGATTATTTTTTTAATGTAGAAAACAATGTCCCTGATGAACGAAAAGAATTTTCGGACAATCTATCGTTGAAAGAACTTAAAAAATAATTATTTGAAGAAATAGAAATAATAAGCAAGGAGAAAGATATTATGGCGAAACCAGTAATTGGACTAGATTTTGGAAATTACAATTCCTTTACATGTTATATTTCAGATTTTGATGAAGGAACAAAAATGGGAGGGATTGTCCATGATTTACTTCCACAAGGATTGAATGACGGTATACCTAGCGTATTCTTTTATTCTAAAAAAATTGGAACTTTATGTGGAGAAGATGCTGTAAGAAATCGTGCGAAACCAGTGGAGAACAGAGTACGTTATCTTAAGCGTCATTTGGGAGAAAGAATGACATTAGATGGCGGAGATATAACTATTCCATATGATGCGGCTATTACAGAAGTAATACAACATTGTGTGCGAAAAGCAAATGAACAACTAAAATCGGGATATCAGGTTACAACGAATTTGATTTCGTTATCTTACCCCGCAACTTATACCTTTGCTCAGCGTCAAAGATTAATTGAGTTGGCAGAAAAGGCCACTTTAGCTGATGGCACAAAAGTAGAGGTTTATGGAACGATTGCAGAGCCTGCTGCAGCAGCATTGGACTATCTTGCTGAATTTTCAAAAAGTACTAAAGAGACAACCATTCTTGTATATGACTTGGGTGGTGGGACTTTTGACCTTGCTTTAGTTTCCGCATATCCTGCAGGGAAACGTAATAGTTCTGGTGATTTATATTATTATGACATTATTAATACAAGAGGCCTTGCTAAAGTCGGTGGATCAGAGTTTGATGAGATAATGTTTAACTTGTTGGCAAAAAAATTCAATGTTCCTTTGAAACCAGCACATAAGAGCACTCTTCGTACTCTGGCTGAAACTGTAAAGATTGACTTAAGCTCTGACACATATGCCGAGCCCGAATTAGTTTATAATGACGACTACTTGTCAGCCCAAGTTACAAGAAGCGAATTTGAAACTGCGTCTAAAGATTTGTTAATGAAAACTATCGAGGCAACAAAAGAAATTCTTAATGATCATCCTAATCAGCAGCCAGAGTTCATACTTTTGACGGGTGGCGCTAGTCAGATGCCAATGGTTCAGAGAGAACTGGAGGCACAGATTCCTAATTTTAAAGGAAAAATCGTGTATTTTCGCCCAAGCCGTGCAATTGCATATGGTGCGGCACGTTTCGGTACTTTTGAGAATGATCCAGATATACACAGGGTTCAAAAGAGAACCGCATACGACCTTGGAATAAGGTTCTATAGATCAGAATATGATGAAAAAGGTCATATTTCAACATATATAAAAGCTGGAACTCCTATACCTTATACAGGAGATTACAAACATTCCTGTACGCTTCTTGATAATCAGAGATATTCTCAATTTAGAGTTTATGAGTCTGTAAATTCCCATCCTGATAAAGAGAGAGTTTTTGAGGATTATAAAGAGATTATGTCTGTAACACTTGATCATGGAGCCGAGGTCCCAAAAGGAACAAAAAGTGAAACACGTTTGTGTGTTGATAAATTAGGGATACTTACTATTGAAGCACGTGAGGTGGATAAACCTGGTAAACCACCGATTAAAAATACTATTGAGTTAAAAAATCTTAGCTGATTTTGAAGAGGTATTGATATGAATGGAGAAAAAAAGTATGTATTAGGATGTGACATTGGAAATGGGTACGGGTACGTATCATTGCTTATGAATGAAGATGAAGATCCGATTTCTTTATTTCCACATAAGTATGGGCTTGATGGGATTGGTATGCCGACTGCAGCATACGTCGCTCCTCCTGAAGGAAAAGAAATAATAGTTTTTAAGGATGGTAAGACAGCTGAAGCAATTTATAAGAGTAATCCTGCACAAATGGTACGTGCTATAAAAACGCGATTTAAAGAGAATACCATAAAAATTCCAAATGTTGAGCAACCGGTGGAAACTGGAGAAATATACTCGGCAATTACGAGAGATTTAATATATTTGGCTGAAGAGCAGTTAAAGAATAAGAATATAAAGCCCGTGTATGACGTCGTATTCACATTCCCAGCGGCATTTGCAGACAATGTTGCTCTTTTGGAAATGATGCAAAAAAATATCGAAAAAATTAAAATTAATGGAAACAAAATTAATGTGTTGGGAAGATTGCCAGAACCCGCAGCAGTAGCAATTGACTACCTACATTATATGCAGCATGTTGCACCAAAAGAAATTCGTATAACAGAGAAAAAATTTACAGTCTTAGTATATGATTTGGGCCATGGAACTTTTGACACCGCTGTTGTCACTGCACAGGATGAAGGAACACCGTATGTTCTTCATTCTAAGGCTGGTTTGCCTGAAATCGGTGGTAAAAATTTTGATGAGGTTTTATATCAGGAGTTAATTAATGTGCTTGAGGAACAATATGGTTATTCACCCAAAAATGAAAGACAGCGAGAAATTGTTAGAGAGGAAGCAGTTAAGGTGAAAATCGGATTAAGCACTAATGAAACCGTATCTGCATCTGTCATAAATGAAGATGAGTATTGCGAAGTTGAAATAACAAAAGAGCGATTTGAAGAACTTACAGAGCATTTGTTAATTCAAACATTGGAGCTTGTTCAAAGTGTGTTGGATGAATCATCGTCAGCAGGAATTAAAATTGATGCGATT
>CALXQE010000099.1 GCA_944390495.1 uncultured Clostridia bacterium | reverse complement strand
TTATTGACCTTACATCTTCTACACTGTAACGTGCTTTTATAAGAGTAGATTTATTTTTCATTTTACGTTTAACGCTTTGAAGTATTGCCAAATCTCTGCTTGACTGCATTGGAAGAAATACTGTGTAATAACCATATTTTTCATAGGCATAGTCACATACAGCAGCAATTTCATCTTCAAAATTTGTATCAAGATTTTGCCATCTTCTTATTGACACACCAAGAATTTTGTTATTTTTTGGTACTCCCTCTTTGCTAAGTATTTCTATCCCTCTGTTTTTATCTGCCAAATCAAGTCCTAAAGCCGGGTCAGCAGTAACCTTTACCATAGGATTGGTTATTCCCATGTCACGAATCGTCTTATATGACTCTTCATCTCTAAGCGTAATTAGATTTACCTTTTCTAAAACATTCTTAGTACGTTTTATATTTCTGCTCTTAACCAGAGGACCTATACCATTAGAGTACAGCATTACTTTAACATTATTGCGTAATGCCATTGTAATTATAGAAAGATAATACCATAATGATTTAGTGCTTGTTCTATCCTGTATAAGTGTACCGCCGCCTGAAATAAGCATATCTGCTTTCCTCATATGCTTCAGTACTGATATTAAATTAAGTCTGTTTATTGATTTAACCCTATAATATTCCATTGTTTCTTCAGGATTAGCACTTAATACAACAATATTTGGACTCTCTTTATATTTTTTTAAATCCTGTATAATTGCTTTTAAAAGTGCATCATCACCGCTGTTTCTAAATCCATAATAACCGGAAATTAAAATTTCTTTATTTTTCTGCAAAGCCCAATCATACACTTTTATACTATCGTCAGCCATTTTAGTAACAGAATACTGTTTCTTTATAAGTTCTCTGCCATAATCACTAAGCTTTTTCCTATCATCTTCTTTAAGAGCAAAAAATCTTAATATATCGTCTTTTATTAGTTTACTTGAAGATTCCTCGCAGCCTCTGCAGCAGAAATTTGTATCTATTCCCACTTCTAATTTGCTCTCATCAAACAGTCCAATATAACCCTCATTACCTGCTATAATAACCGGTTTGTCAGCCGCCATAGCTTCCAAAGCCGCACGACTTACGCCTACAAACAAACTACATGGTGCAATAAGTTTATTTATATCAGTTCTTGCTCCGGTTAGAACAATTACATCACGACCAACAAGACTATTCACCTTCTCAGTCATATTTTTTACGTTTACAAAATCGTCACCGTCACCTACTACAATAACTTTCAAATTCTCAACTTCTTTAGCTATGTCAGGTATAACCTCAATAAGCTGTTTTGCCACAAGACTTCGAGATTCGTCAAGACGGCTTACATAAGTTATAACAGTGTCATTATCGCTTATTCCAAATTCTTTCTTTATATCACTGCAGTCTGTATCAGGAGAAAATTTATCAGTATCTATTCCGTTTATTGTAACATTTATATCACTCTCCGGAACGTGGTAGTTATCCATTAGATAAGTCTTTATATCCTCTGAAACGGCAACTACCTTTTCTCCCCAGTCTGTAATATATTTAAGTCCATAACTTGTTTTAAACACCCAATGTGCTGTCGTTACAAATGGAAACTTCATTTTTTTATGAAGTTTTCCAAGTATAAACGATGGTATTCTTGCATGGGAATGTACTATATCTATCTTTTCTTCTTTGATAATATGCTTTAAAAGCCTTGTTGCCCTTAACATATTAATGGGATTCTTATTCTGTAACGGTACTGAGTAATGCTTAATCCCTGCATCTTCCAGCTCTTTTACATAAACGCCTCCGTTAGAAGTTACTATAACATTATAGCCTTTCCTTTTTAACTCCTTTGCAAGTTCAACAACGTGAGTTTCTGCACCGCCTATGTTAAGCTGCATTAGTGACAAAAGGATATTTGCTCCCTTTTTCAAAGCTTTCACCTACTCTTTCATACATACTTATATTTATTATATAAAATATTCAAGGAAATATCAAGTATTTTATTGTTTATAGACCTCTCTCCATTGCAAATTACGGTATTTCTTTTTATATATTTGCTTTTTTGTTAATAATATGGTAAAATTTAAGTAATAATAGTTATGGAGGTATATGTATGGCTATATCATTTCCCCATGCAAAAAAGCTAAAAAAACATAATGGTTTCCATTCTGCTGACAGAATTACTCGTATATATCCGTCACCTGTATGTTTTTACAAACTCAAAGAAAAAAACAACAGCACCGTAAAAAGTCTTGTAAATGTAGGAGATAGAGTTCTTAGAGGTCAAAAAATTGCAGATATTGATAGTTTTAATGCCGTTCCTATAATATCTTCAGTATCAGGAACTGTTTTATCTGTTACCGACGAAATGATTTCTATTGAAAATGATATGCTTTTCGATAAGATACAACCTCAGTTTGCAAATTTAGATTCAAAATCGCTTTCTAAAGAAGAATATCTCTGGATTTTAAGAGAATGCGGAGTATGTGAAGTACGAACAGGAATACCTCTTCATGTTTTACTTTCAATCAAAAAATTACCGCAGTACATTATTTTGTGCTGTTTTGATTCAGACCCTTATGTTTCTTCACCTCAAGGAGCTTGCATTGGCAATGTACCAAAAATTTTACGTACATTAGAGCTTTTAATGGATATTACAGATGTAAAACATGCTATTATTGCTGTCGAAAACGATATGAGACGAATTTTTTCTGATTTTAAATATAGATTACGCTATAACGATGATATATCACTTTATTCCTTAAAAGCCCGTTATCCACAAAGTGATGATAATATTTTAGTGAAAACTGTTACAGGAAAAAATATAGACGATATAGATATAATCCTACTATCACCTGAGACCATTTTAAATGCAGAATTAGCACTTAAAAAGAGCATACCAGTAATGAAAAAAATTGTTACAGTATCAGGCGACGATATTATTGAACCGCATAACTATAATGTACCGATAGGAACAACAATATCATCTCTTCTTGATATTTCAGGCTATCCGTCTCCACGTGTTGTTATTAACGGTGGAATAGTTGATGGGGAAGAAATTCATGATTTAGATTTACCCATAACACCAATTACAAAAGCAATTCTTGCATTTGATGATGAAAAAAATATACCGAAATACAGAAATTCTATTAAATAACAAAATCCCATATTCTTTTAATGAATATGGGATTTTATTTTTGTACTAATTATAAAACATTTTCAGCTCATTAATAAACATAAATCACAGTAATTTTTCTTTTTCAAGAACTAATTCAACGATTTCAACTGCACAATCTACAAAATTTTGAAGTTCATCAGGCGTTGTATACTTAAATTCTCTATTTATATTACCGGAATAATTTTTATAGTATTCTACTATTACTTTTATCTGTTTTGTTAGTTGATTTTCTTCGTAATAAGGTAAGTAATCTTTTACTTGCTTTACAGAACTTAAAATGTCAAATGCAGTATGTTCTTCACGCTCTGTAAAATATTTAAAGTCAATATCATTCCAATCACGCTTTATTATCTTTAAAAATTCAGGATTTTCTTCATATTCATGTACATATTTAACTTTTGTAGGTGCATACATCGTAGCAGACCACATTATATCCACCAAAAGATGTACATAATATCCAAGATAAAACCAATAGTCACTATTCATATTATCGGTCAAATATTCATCATAAAAATCTTTATACCGACAGTCACACTTCATTCCGCTCGGTGACCAATGGGTAATAGATGGCGGTGGTACAAAATCGCCAAAACTATCCTTTTCCCCATAACCGCAGTCAGGTGCAACATTACCAATTACAAATTCTCTGTGATATTTTTTGTCTATTTTATTCAGAAATCTACTTGCCACTCTAAGATGAACTCCCCAAGTCGCCAATAGAATACACCTCCGTTTACCACTGAAGTTTTACAGCTTCTGCTATAAGTTTTGTACAATTTTCAAGATCCTCTGTATTTATCATTTCCGATGGTGAATGAATATAACGTGTAGGTACAGATATACCACCTGTTTTTATACCCGCCTTTGTAAGGTGGATGGCTCCTGCATCAGTACCTCCATCTGTCATTATTTCAAGTTGATACGCAATTTTATTTTTCTTTGCTGTTTCAATAAGCAATGTTCTTACTTCGGCGTCACAAATTACTGAACGATCCATAACCTTTATTGCAGCACCGCCTCCGATTTTAACAGCCATAGTCGGTGCATCGGGTGTATCACCTGTATCAGTAACATCTACTGCTATTGCAATATCCGGTTCAATAGCAAAAGCTGCTGTTTTTGCACCCCTTAGACCAACCTCTTCCTGGGTAGTAAACACAAAATACAAGTCGTTATTTGTCTGTGCCATACTTGCAGCACCAATCAATATTGTGCACCCTGCTCTATTGTCAAGTGCCTTAGATACAACAGTGTTTCCCTTTTTATAAAAACCACCCTCAAAAGCAGCCACATCACCGATACAAATAAGTTTTTCGGCTTCTTTTTTACTTGATACACCTATATCTATATAAAGTTTATCAAGAGATGCTTTTTTTCTAAACTCTTCTTCTCTTGCACCAATAACACCTTTAATCCCATTCTTAAACTCAACACGAAGATTAGAAAGATTAGGTGTATTAAGTCCGCCTATTGAAGTGAAGCTTAAAAATCCATTTTCATCTATATTTGTTACCATGATCCCGATTTCATCCATATGTGCGGCAAGCATTACTTTTTTTCCGCTTCCCTTTTTACGGGCTATAAGATTACCCATAGCATCGGTATAGACTTCATCACAGTATTTTTTCATTTCTTCACTGATGAAATTTTTTACATCTTCTTCATTTCCAGAAACACCATTAATTTTTGTAAGCTTTTCAAGTATCTTTATAATATTCATTATATCATATCTCCGATTTCATTCAAAAATAAGTCTATATATTCAGTACATGAGTTTATATCCTCCACGGACATTACACTAACCGGTGAATGGGAATACCTACACGGTAGCACCACACTTATTGCCTCACGTCCAGCTCTGCCATACTGCATAACACCGGCACCGCTTTCATGATTTTTCATGGAATGCAGCTGTATTTTTATACCTTTTTTCTTTGCCTTTTCTGCCATATCAAACGATATGTTTCCCGTTGGAAGAAAATGTCTGTCAATACAATTTATTATAATTCCATCACCCAATTTACTTCCGCTTGTATTTTTGCAGTCATACATATCTTCTGTATCAGCAGATGATATTGTCAAAACAACATCTGCATCTAACCTATGGGATACAATATTAGCTCCTCTTGCACCAACTTCATGCTGTACCGTAAAGCAAAAATAAGTATCAAACTTACATTCATTTTTCATTGCATTAATAAGTGCATAACAGCTTCCTGCCCTGTCAAGAGCCTTTCCCTTAATATTTTTCCCTAAAACAGTAAATTCTGTGTCAAAAGTTATATAATCACCCAAACACACATTTTCAAGTGCAGTTTTTTTATCCTTTGCACCTATATCTATAAACAAGCTGCTATGTGATGTTACATTATCTCTCTCCGAACGTGTCTGCAAATGTATTGCCTTCATTCCTATGATACCTTTTACACCACGTTTGTATATTAGTACACGCTTTGAAACAAGTTTTCTGTCATCTATTTTACCAACTGCTTTAAATTTCAAATATCCCTTGTCAGTTACACCGCTGATAATAAAACCAGGTTCATCAATATTAGCCGTAACAGCTATTTTTCTGCTGTCATATTTGCCTCTTTTAAAAGCAATTATATTTCCCATTGAATCAACCTCAATATTATCAGCGTACTTCTCTATTTCTTCAATTATAACTGACCTAATATACTCTTCATTTCCGCTTACACCGTTTGTCTGAGAAAGTTTTTTCAGAAGTTCAGCCATGATATGTCCCCCTTCTGTTCTTTAATAAATTCCACAAGCAGTTTTGTTACAGCTTTAACATCGGATATGGCAAGTGTTTCAACACTTGTGTGCATATATTTTAAAGGTATTGACAAAAGTGCTGTTGCAATACCGTTCTGTGCTGTTTGTATTTCCCATGCATCTGTACCTGTATTGCCTCCGTCAACATCTGTTTCTGTTTTTATATTATGACATTTTGCTGTTTCAAAAAGTTTTTTGGTAAGTTTAGGGTGTAAATTAGGTCCAACAGAAATAACCGCCCCTGAACCTACATCAAAAGCATTACTGCTATTATCAGGAGTTATACCGTGGCATACGTCTATGGCAATAGCCATATCAGGATTTATTCCATAGGCTGTTGTTTTACCGCCTCGACAACCGACCTCTTCCTGAACTGCCAAGACTGCATATACATCAACGTCAAGCGGTATACCGCTAAGTTTTTTCATAACAGTTATCACCGCCGCAACACTTGCTCTGTCATCAAGACACTTACCGCTAAACTGCTTTTTTCCTAACTTACCGACTGACTGTGGTAGTGTAATACTATCACCGACTGACACAAATTCTTTTACGGTCTCTGCATCTAATCCTGTATCAACCGCCAAATCTGCTATTTTGACTGTTTTACCTTGCTCGAGTAAATAGTCCGGTTTTATCCCTACAACTCCCCACAAGTCTTTTTTCCCGTGTACCGTTACTTCCGTTGACGGTAATGTTCTGTTGTCAACTCCTCCGACATTTGCGAATGTCAAATATCCTTCGTCAGTTATTGATGTAACTATAAGACCAATTTCGTCACAATGTGCTTCTATCATAATTTTAGGAGCATTTTTTTTGCCACAGGACTTATAAGCTATAACACTGCCTAAATTATCAATTTTTACATCATCAGCATATTTTTTTAATATATCAGCAATTTCACCTGTTATGCGATATTCATATCCTGACATGCCTCTCATGTCACTTAATTTTTTTATAAGTTTTCTCATACTATTTCAACTCGTTTACTATTTTCTTAAAAAGATTTCCACGTTCTTCAAAATTTCTGAACATATCAAAACTCGTACTTGCCGGAGAAAGAATTACAACATCTCCGTCATTCGCTTTACTTCTGGCAGTATTTACCGCTTCCTCATAAGATGACACTCGAATTACTTCTATGTCCTTACCATTGCCCGTTTTCTCAATTTCTTTATCAAGTGCCTCTTGGATTTTATCAGATGTAGCACCTATAAGTATTAAAACTTTGACATGCTCTACCAGTGCAGGACCAATTTCATCATAAGGTATTCCCTTGTCTTTTCCTCCACCTATCATTATAACCTTTTCAGGAAAAACACGCAAAGTATTTATCGTTCTGTTTGGACTTGAATCTATCGAACTATTATAATATTTTACACCCTCAAATGTTCTTACGTGTTCAATTCTGTGTTCCACACCTGTAAAAGTCTTTGCAACTTCTACTATTACGTCCTTGTCAACAAGTCCCTTAACTGCTGCAATAGCTGTCATATAATTTTCAACATTATGCATTCCTGGGATTTTAATATCATTTATATTAAGCACTTCGTCATTTTCGCATTTAATAACACTTCCGTCAAGATAAATATCAGCATTGTGCTGTCTTGAGAAATATCTTACAATTCCCTTGGCTTCTTCTCCAATTTTTGCCGTAACCTCATTATCTGCATTTACAACAAGAACATTACTCTCATTTTGATACAGCATAATATTCTTTTTAGCATCAATATACTCCTGATAATCTTTATGCATATCAAGATGATTAGGGCTGATATTTGTTATAGCAGCAATTTCCGGTGACTTTCTCATTGTATGAAGCTGAAATGATGATAATTCAAGAATTACCCAATCATTTTCCGTCATTTTCTCTGTATCTGTCAAAAGCGGATTACCTATGTTTCCGCCAAGCCACGTTTTATAACCTGCTCCTGTCATCATCTTATGAATAAGAGTTGTGGTTGTTGTCTTTCCGTCGCTGCCTGTTACAGCAATTATATGTGATGGACACACATCAAAGAAAACCTCCATCTCACTTGTAACTCTGCTTCCATTTTCCTTTGCACGGATAAGTTCAGGTACGTCATATCTCATACCCGGTGTTTTAAAAATAATATCACCAGATAGATTATCAAGATACTTCTCACCTAAATTAAATTTAACACCTATTTTTTCAAGGTCTTTATAATTTTCGCCAAGGTCGTCTTTTGTACGTCTGTCACAAGCAGTAACATTTGCTTCCAAATTAACAAGATACTTTATAAGCGGTAAATTTGATATTCCTATGCCTATAACTGTTATATTTTTACCTCTTACTTCATTCTTAAATTCATCAAGCTTTGTCATTCTAAATTCTCCTCTACATCAAAGAAAAGGGCAGGATATTATCCTGCCCCTAAATTCGGAATTATTCAGCATCAGCTGTTTCCTCAGGCTCAATTTCTATAACTTCTTCAACCTCCACTTCTGGATCTGTTGAATATACAAGAGTTTCTGCTTTCTGAAGCTCTGCCGGAACTTCTTCCTCCTTCTCTTCCTTTTCAGGCACCGGAATTAGTGCTCTGATAGAAAGGCTTATCTTCTTTTCGTCCCAGTTAAGGTCTGTAACCTTAGCCTCTACTTCTTCACCTAAAGTAAGTACATCTTCAGGTTTCTCAATTCTTCTGTCAGCAATTTGTGAAATATGGATAAGACCGTCAACACTTGGCATGATTTCTGCAAAAGCACCAAATGGAACCATACGAACAATCTTACACTTTACAACGTCACCAACGTTAATCTTAGATTGAGCAATAGTCCATGGATTATCTTCCATTTTCTTAAATCCAAGAGAAATTTTCTTTGTTTCAGCATTTAAATCCTTGATATATACATCAAGAACATCGCCTTCTTTTACAACTTCTGATGGATGTTTTATCTTATTCCATGATAGTTCACTTATATGAACAAGACCATCAACGCCACCGATATCAACAAACGCACCAAACGAAGTTAGCGACTTAACTGTACCGCTGTATCTCTTGCCAACCTCAGCTTCAGCCCAGAATTTTTCTTCCTTTTCTTTTCTTGCAGCTTCAAGAATAACTCTTACTGAACCAATGATACGTCTTCTTCTTTCGTCAATTTCGATTATCTTGTAGTTGACTGTTGTTCCAACAAGGCTTTGCAAATCCTGTACGAATCTGCCTGATGCCTGACGTGCAGGAATAAATACCTGAGAACCATCTGTCAGAGCAATAACTCCGCCCTTAACGGCCTTTATAATCTTTCCTTCCAAAATTTCGCCTGATTCATAAGCCGCTTTGATTTTGTTCCAGCTCTCCATAGCTTCTACTTTTTTTCTTGATAGAACTACTTTTCCTTCACCATCATTTACGCCTACAACGTAAACCTTGATAACATCGCCTTCTTTTACAACATCAGACGGCTTAAGTGTCGGGTCATCAGTCAGCTGATCAGCTGCCAGTTGTCCGTTATACTTAAAGCCTCCCAAATCAACGATGACTTCATTATTGCGAACCTCTACAACTGTTCCCTCTACAATGTCCCCGTTATTCAGAGTTTTGCTTCCGTACTGTTCAAACAGTTCTGCAAAATTCTCCTCATTCTTTAGATTTTCACTCATAGCCTTTACAACCTCCTCGATAATACTGCTCGGTGTAGATGCTCCCGCAGTAATACCTATTTTTTTAAATGTTTTTGTTTGAGGTAAATCCTCAATCGTTTCGATGTGATAAGAGTTAGGACAGTTACGTTTTGAAATTTCAAACAGCTTTCTTGTATTGGAACTTTCCTTTCCTCCAATTACAATCATTGTATCTGAATTTCTTGATATTTCGTCTGCTTCCTTCTGCCTATCCTTCGTCGCATTACATATTGTATCAAAAATCAGGGTACTTTTGCAAGTTTTTTTTATATTTTGTACGATTTCACCAAAAAAATCTCTATTTATTGTTGTTTGTGCTACAACACAAATGTCTTTTTCGGCAAAAATTTCGTCAATTTTGTAATTAGTGTCATTTATTATAGTTGCACTATCATTACACCAACCATTTATTCCTATTACTTCAGGATGGTTCTTATCTCCAACAATTATAATTTCATAACCTTTTTTATAATGTTCAGAAACTATTTTGTGTATTTTTGAAACAAAAGGACACGTTAAATCAAGATACTCTCTTTTCCCTATTTCATTATACACTATTTCACCTACACCATGTGCACGAATAACAATAACACAGTCTTTTGGAATATCACTTACCCTGCTATACGAATATATACCCTTAGACTGTAAATCTTCAATAACTTGCCTGTTATGAATAATAGGCCCTAATGTAGCAATTTTTTTTCCTTCGTTGTATTTCCCATATACGCCGTCAACAGCTCGTTTTACTCCGTAACAAAACCCTGCTGTCTTCGCCAATGTAACTTTACTTATCATTTTTATACTCCGTATTTTTCATCAATTCTATCAAACTTCAAGGGAATAAACTGTATCCATAACATGCTGAGAAAGTGATAGAAGCGTTTCGTTATCAGGTTTTGTTCCATAATAATCATCAAAATATATTGCTTCACCAAACCTAACAGTTATTTTACTCATAAATTTGTATTCACCAGATATACAAAGAGGAACAACCGGTACTTTAGCATACACCGCAATCATTGCTACTCCTGATTTAGGCTTAGGATATCTGCCGTCTTTAACCCTGTGTCCTTCCGGGAACATAAGCATCACGTTATCATTTTTTAAAATTGATAATGCACTCTTTATTGCACCGACATCACCTCTGCCTCTATGCACAGGAAATGCACCTAAATTGGTAATCAATGCACCAAACACTTTATTTTTAAAAAGCTCTGATTTTGCCATAAATCGCAGCGGTCTTGTACATCCGATACCCGCAAAAAGAACATCCCAGTTACTCCTGTGATTTACAGCCAGTATCATACCCCCGCTTTCGGGTATATTTTCTCTGCCCTCTATTTTAATTCTAAATATACATCTCAAAATTATTTTTGCAAGTACAAGTAAAAATTTATAAAGCATTTTCTACTTCCTCCACCCTTTTACGTATAAGCGTTAATACAGCTTCCACTGACTCATCAAAATCAAAGTCTGTTGTATCAATCAAAGTTGCATCATCAGCTTTTTTTAAAGGTGCAACTGTTCTTTGTGAATCGTTCTTGTCACGATACTCCATATCTGCCTTTATTTTTTCAAATTCACATTCTATTCCCTTCGCTGTAAGTTCATCATATCGCCTTTTAGCCCTTGCGTCAGATGATGCGGTAAGAAAAATCTTAACATCGGCATTTGGAAGAACATATGAACATATATCACGTCCATCCATTATAACATTGTCACTTTTTGCCATCTTTCTCTGAAGTTCAACAAGTTTTTCTCTAACCTGCGGAATAACTGCAACATTCGATGCACCAACACTTACCATTTCCTGACGTATACTTTGTGATACATCAATGCCATTTAGAAAAACTCTTTGGCTGTCATCTATGTAACGAATTTCAATATCCACATCATCAAGCATTGAAACAAGTTTTTCTTTTTCAGATTCTAAATTAATATTGTTTTCAATACCAAACAATGCCATCGCACGATACATAGCTCCGGTATCAATATATGTATACCCTATTTTCTGTGCTGCCGCCTTTGACACTGAGCTTTTACCAGCCCCTGCCGGTCCATCTATTGCAACTGAAATATATTTCATCATTTTCACCTCTTACTTAATCAAATCAGGTCTTAAAACCTTCGCACCCTTTAGATATACATGCTTCATATCACAGTTGTTTTTTTCTGTATTTACATGCATTAAAATTCTTATACACTTTTTTAAAGCACCATCTATTTCAGGTTCGCTCATATCAAGAAGCGGTACGTTTACAATTCCCATTTCTCTTGCAGCCGCTGCCGGAAATGCCTTTGTAAGATCCGGTGTTATAGTGAAAATTATTGAAACAATATCATCAACATTGATTTCGTTTTCGCTTATTATTTTTTCAAGCATTTGTGCCGATGCGTCTAAAATTTCTCTTTTATCGTTATTTTCAACAGTAGTTGCTCCTCTTATTCCTCTAACCATATTTCTTCTCCTTCGTTTATACTGCTCTGTGTCCCATACCTATTGCCACATCATTAAGATTTAAAAGACCTATCGCAAAAAATACACATACGCTTATATGTGATTCGTATCTTGCGATGCCAATTTTACCGCCAAGATTTAATCCTACACATTTATCTATAATTTGCTGTAATGCTTCGTGTGCAGCACCCGCAACGGCACCTTCCTCAGCATGTGAAGAACCTATCACATTTTCACGTTTTGCCGCTACAACTGCTCTTTCAAGTATTTTAGCAACAGCACTATTAAAATCGCTGCCAAAATCTACCGCCACTGAACAAATACCTTTCGTAGAATTTTTTGCTTTCAATTCTGTTTCTTCTTCTCTCGTTTCGGTAAGTGCAATTTCTATTGCAGCTCTGCATACCTGTTTACTTCCTACGTCCATTTTAATATGCATCTCCTTCCTCTGAAGCACTCATTCCCGCAAGATAACCTGTCGAAAATGCCGCCTGTAAATTATATCCACCGGTATAACCGTCAACATCTATTACCTCTCCTGCAAAGTACAGACCTTTTACAAGTTTTGATTCCATCGTTGACGGATTTATCTCACTTACCTTAACTCCGCCCGCCGTTACAATAGCTTCTTCTACCGGACGCACATCTACTGCCGTAAGTGTTAAATGTTTTAAAACATGTACAAGTGATAATCTCTCTTCCTTTGTAATTTCATTTATTGGCTTATGTTCTACAATATCCGCCATTTTTATGACAACTGGTATCAACGCTTTAGGTAAAAGGTCGTCAAGACCGTTTATAAGATGTTTCTTACTGTATTTTTCAAAATCACGTAATAGCCGTGCATTTAGCTGTTCATCACTAAGTCCGCTTTTTAGGTCAATCTCTATTCTATACTGTTCTTTTCCTATATTTTTAAGATATGCTGACATTGACAGCACAACAGGACCTGATATGCCAAAATGAGTAAACAACATTTCACCAAAATCTGAATAAACTTTTTTGTTTTTACTGTTATACGCAGTAATACGAATATTACGAAGTGACAGTCCCATTACATTTTTTACCCACTTTTCCTCTGTAATTACCGGTATAAGGGACGCTTTTGGTGCTATAACGCTATGTTTTGCTTGTTTGGCAAACTTATACCCGTCACCGGTAGAACCGGTTTTAGGGTATGATTTACCCCCTGTACACACTATCACTCTGTCGGCATATATTTCTCCATTTGATGTTTTAATGCCCTGTACTTTTTCATCTGTTATGATAAGTGATTTAACAGTATCATGTATAAGCTTAACATTACTTTTTAGAGCGTACTTTTTAAGTGCATTTACAACATCAGATGCCTTATCGCTTATAGGAAACACTCTTCCGCCTCTCTCAACCTTTGTTTTAACACCATTCATCTCTATGAGGTTTATAATATCATCATTTGTAAAAGTATATAAAGCCGAATATAAAAACTTAGGATTTCTCGGATACATATTTATTATATCTTCAATTTCAGCCGAATTTGTAATATTACATCTTCCTTTTCCGGTGATTAAAAGTTTTCTGCCTAAAATATCGTTTTTTTCAATGAGAACGACACTTTCAGCAGTTTTTGCCGCAGTACCTGCTGCAATAAGTCCGGCAGCACCGCCACCTATAACAATAACTTTCATCACTTCACGCTCCATGTTTCTATATTTCTAAACAATTTTCCTATTGTCGGTACTATATCACTTTTTATCTTAGCTCCTGACAATACATTGCCCTTTCTATAAAACAAAGGTGCAAAAGGCATATCCTTAACTATTATATCTCCGTATTGTCTAAAAAGTTCTTTTTTCTGTTCCTCGTCACTGGTCATTCCTATTTGTCCTATGATAGTGTCAAGATCTCTGTTTGAATAACTAAAATAATTGCCAGCAGATGATACAAGGGGGGATAAATCAAGATTCGCTCCAACTTCTATCTCTCCTATCATAACATCATAGTCACCAACCGCTATTTTAGCAGTATATTCATCGTACGGCACAGTATTTACAACTGCATCTATACCGAAATCAGTAAAACTTTCCGCTATTTCCTCAGCAATTTTCACTTTTTCAGTGCTGTCACTGTTAGTTAATATTTCAAGCCCTAAATACTGTTTTTCGCCGTTTACCGTCCTTTCATACTGACCGTCTTTGTTTACTCCCCATCCGTCATTTCCAAGATGCTGAGCAGCCACAACCTCATCTGCTTTAAATTTTGTATTTGTATCATAATAGTAAATAGATGATGGATTTAGCGGAACATCACATGCTACACCCTTTGAATATATTATAGAATTTACTATTGCTTCTTTATCTATTAGCTTTGAAAGTCCCTGTCTTGTTTCAGTACCTGTTAGAAGTTCATTGCGGAAATTATATCCAACAAATGTCATTTTATTTGTGATATATTCGTTGTTACGGATATTTCCACGCGGTGTGTACTCTGTCAAATCTACACTTTTATCTGTTATAAGGTCAATCTCACTTGCCTCAAACATTGTTTCATATTTATAAATATCAGGTGCTGTATAAACATACAAATTATCAATCTGAGGTCTGCCCTTGTGATAGTTTTCGTATGCTGAAAAAGACATCTTTCCTACACTTAACTGACTTGAATACATAAAAGGACCTGTTCCTAATGGAATATATTCACTCGATAATTTCATATCAGTCTGATACTGCACAATCGGAAAGGTCAATAGTGACACAAAATCCGGTACTGAATAATTTAATACAATTCTTAATGAGTGATCACCTGTTGCCATATAATCAGCCATATTATCCAGTAATCCGGTATATTCAGTTATACCGGAGCGTATCTGTTTTATTGTATATGCAACATCATATGCAGTAAATTCAGAACCATCCTGCCATAAAACATTATCCTGCAAATTTATATCTATTGTTCTTCCGTCTGGTGAAACAGTATAATCCTTTGCCAATATTGGTACAGGTCTTAGTTTCTCATCCACGTCAAAAAGTGGCTCGTATACAAATTCCATACATTCTTTTACTGTTTGTGACTTTGTCAACAGTGGATTAAACGTATCAAAATTAAGAATACCAACACTTATGCTGTTTGTTATCTCTTTTTCTGTTGTATTATCCACTGCTGCCGTGTGGGATGTTTCTTCTTTTATTCTCTGTTTAACCATATCAATCAATCCGCATCCCGACAAGCCTGCTACAAAACAGCAGACTACAAAAATAGTTATTATCCTTTTTACCCTATACATATTTATCTCCAAATCTATATTAACTCAATAAAGGCACCAAGGTTACCTCGTTTACCGTTAGTTTTTCTGTGCGAAAACAAAAGTTCACTGTTGCAATATGTGCAAATACCGCAATCATCTATATTTTCTTCCGGTATGCCTGTTTCAGTAAGCTGCATAAAAATTGCTTTTTGCATACTTACATGATACCTTTCTCCGTATTTTAAAACTGTTTTATCTCCAAATTCTTTTATAAATATTTCAGCCACATCATCACCAACTTCAAAATGGCAAAGTTGTATAGACGGTCCTATCGCCGCCAAAATATTCTCAGGTTTACTCCCGTAATCTTTTTTCATTTTTTCAACTGTTTTCTCCGCAATACGCTTTACAGTTCCTCTCCAGCCTGAATGTGAAAGAGCAGCTACACCAATGTTTTTATCAAGGAAAAATACCGGTACACAGTCTGCGTATAATGTCACAAGGGGAATGCCCTTTATGTCAGTAATAAGTCCGTCTGCACTTTTAAATTTATTTTCAAACATTATACCGTTACCGGCATCGCAGTTTGTAACGGTGTGTATATTGTCCTCATGAACCTGTTTTGAAAGAACAATTTTTTCATAATCCATACCGAAAGTATTTGCCATAATTTTGTAATTTTCAAGTACGTTTTCATGGCTGTCGTCACAGTTAAACCTTAAATTCATGCTGCTGTAACATCCGCCGCTGACACCGCCCTCTCTTGTAGAAAACCCATGTTTAACTAATCCCGTAGCCTCAAAGGAAGGTATTGTATAATAAGCTACACCGTTTTTTCTATTAAGTTTAAACATTACGCTCTCTCCTTCTGAAATATTCATACACATTTTCAGCACTTTTCATGTCCATACTTTCTGTCTGGGCTAATTCTTCAACAGTAGCTTCTTTTATTTTATCAATAGTTTTGAAAGTAGTCAATAGTGCTTTTCTTCTTTTTTCACCTATGCCATCAATTTTTTCAAGCTCTGAATCTATTTTTCCGTGGAGCTTTCTATGATACGTTATTGCGGCATTATGAACTTCATCTTGTATATGCGTTATAAGCTTAAATACCGGACTTACAGGGCTTAGTTCAACCTCACCGTTTTTTGATACCAAACCTCGTGTTTGATGCTTATTATTTTTAACCATTCCAAATGTTGGTACATCTACTTCAATCATTTCAAGGAGTTCTGTAATCGCATTTAGACGTCCCTTGCCTCCGTCAAGTAATATCAAATCAGGCGTCGGTAAAAATTTTGCATTTTTTACAGTCAACGTTCCTTTTTTTATTTCAGCTTCTTCATCAATAGCACGCCTAAAACGTCTGTATATGACTTCCTTCATAGAAGCATAATCATCTGCACCCTCAATGAATTTAATTTTAAATTGCCTATACTTTCGTTTTGCTGGTTTACCGTTTTCAAACACTGCCATTGCACCAACATTGTCATAACCTTGTATATTTGAAATATCGTATGCCTCTATTCTATATGGACGATTGGCAAGATTTAGCTGTTCTTGCATCATATCAAGAATAGCATTTTTCTCTTTTTCTTTCATAACTTTTATTTTATAATTACCAAGTGCTATATCTGCATTTTTTCTCACCATTTCCACAAGCTTTAGTTTTTCACCACGTTTAGGATTTATTATAACAACTTTCTTTTTCCTCACACCGCTAAGCCACTGAACAATAGCATCTTTATCTTCGATTTCATACTCCGTCAAAATCTCCTCCGGTATAAAATCGCTGTTTTGATAAAACTGTTTTACAAAATCTGTTAATACTTCCGAATCACTGCTGTGTTTAGTGTTATCAATCTTATAACTTTCTCGTCCTATAACTTTTCCGTTACGTATAAAAAATACCTCACAAAAGGCAACAGAATCCTCTCTTGCAAGCGCAATAACATCTTTATTATCCTGCTTATCTGTATTTATAATTTTCTGATGTTCTTCTATTTCGTTTATGGACTTTATTTTATCACGCAAATCAGCCGCCTTTTCATATTCCATTTTAATAGCAGCATTTTTCATTTGTTTTGTAAGCTCGTCTATAAGTTCTTTATGATTACCGTCTAAAAAACTGCATATATTTAAAAAAACTTGTCTATACTCTTCCTTTGATACCTTTCCTGTGCAAGGTGCAAAACAGTTATTTATGTGGTAATTAAGACATGGTCTGCCCTTTTTTATATCTTCTGGGAATCGTCTGTGACATGTAGGCGGTTTGAATAATTTTTGCACAAGTTCAAGTGTATTTTTGAGAACCATTCCCGATACATACGGACCATAATATTTAGCACCGTCCTTTTGAAGTTTACGAACCTTCATTATGCTTGGATAGGGTTTATTTAAAGTGACTTTAATATACGGATAATGCTTATCATCTTTAAGCAATATGTTATATTTAGGGCGATATTTCTTTATAAGATTACACTCCAGTGCAAGTGCTTCTGTTTCAGAATCCGTTACAATATATTCAAAATACGCAATATTTGATACCATTGCTATGACCTTTGGTGTATGGTTTGAATTTTTTTGAAAATATTGTCTGACACGATTTTTTAATATTTTAGCCTTTCCTACATATATGACCTCATCATCGTTGTTATGCATTATATATACACCCGGCTGATTTGGTAAATTTTTAAGTTCTTCATCTAAATCAAACACTTTTGCACCTCCTTTACAGACAAAAATAACTCTGCATAAAATACAGAGTTATTTATTCAACGTATTAATTAAAATTATTCAGAAAAATTAGATTCAATAAGCTCAACAAGTGTCTTAACTGCTTCCTCTTCGTCGCTTCCGTCAGCAATAATTGAAATCTTTGTACCTTTTACTATACCTAATGACAAAACACCTAAAAGACTCTTTGCATTAACACGTCTTTCATCCTTTTCTACCCATATACTTGACTTAAACTCATTTGCTCTTTGAATGAAAAACGTTGCCGGTCTTGCATGCAAACCTACTGAATTTTGAACTGCCACTTCACTTGAAACCATGAATTGTGCCCCCTGTCTTTCTTAATAATTTTATTTGCATAATTAATTATTTAAATAGAATACTAAAAAAAAACGGTTACGTCAATGGTTTTTTTGAAATTGTAATAATTTTTAGTCAATATTAACCTAACAAATAATTATAAAAGTAAATTTTTTGTTAAATTATAATATTAGCAAAATACCACACAGCTTATTGACTATGTGGTATTCTAATATTTTATTCCTCTGCCGGACTTTCAGGTGATTCATCACTGTCCTCTGTTATTATTTCTGTTTTCCCGCCCTTTGCAAGCAATTCACGTACTTGTCTGTCAATTTCAGCAGTAAATTCTTTATTTTCCACCATGTACTTTCTAACATTATCACGGCCTTGACCTATCTTCTCGCCATTATAGCTAAACCACGCACCGGATTTTTTAATAATATCATTTTCTACTGCATAATCAAGAATATTACCTTCTTTAGAAATACCGGTTCCGTACATAATATCAAACTCAGCTGTTTTAAACGGAGGTGCAACCTTGTTCTTAACGACCTTTACTCTCGTTTTGTTACCCACAATTTCAGTACCGTTTTTGATAACATCAGCACGTCTTACGTCTAATCTTACAGACGAGAAGAATTTAAGTGCACGTCCACCAGGAGTTGTTTCCGGATTACCGTACATAACCCCTACCTTTTCACGAAGTTGGTTTATGAAAATAACGACTGTTCCTGAACGTGAAATAATCGCCGTAAGTTTTCTTAATGCCTGTGACATAAGTCTTGCAAGAAGTCCTACATGGCTGTCACCCATTTCGCCGTCTATCTCTGCTTTCGGTACAAGGGCTGCAACAGAGTCAATAACTATAACGTCAAGTGCTCCGCTTCGTACAAGTGCTTCTGCAATATCCAAAGCCTGCTCACCTGTATCAGGCTGTGCAACTATCAAATTATCTACATCAACACCAAGATTTTTTGCATATACAGGATCAAGTGCATGCTCGGCATCTATAAAAGCAGCTTCTCCGCCAAGCTTTTGTGCCTCTGCAACAACATGAAGTGCAACAGTTGTCTTACCTGATGATTCCGGACCGTATATTTCAATAATACGTCCTCTGGGAAGTCCCCCAACACCCAGTGCCATATCAAGAGTAAGCGAACCTGTCGGTATTACCTCAACATTTTCTACACTTGCATTGCCAAGTTTCATAATACTTCCTGCACCGTATTCCTTTTCTATAACACGAAATACTGAATCAAGTGCTTTCTTCTTTTCATCCGCATCTGTCATTTTTATAACCTGCGGTTTTGATTTATCCTTTTCCTTTGCCATCTGAAATCTCCTTTTTTACATAATATCTTTATACTAAGATTATATATTATAAAGATATATTTTTCAATAGTTTTTCTTTTGAGCCGAACAAAAAGTACATTTTATTGGACACTAATACGTTCCTTTATATTTTTAAACACATTTATACAAGTCTTTTCTCGAATTTCTTCACGTGTACCCGTGTTATGCATTTCAATCACCTCAATATTACCATCAACCGAAACTCCTGCATATACAAGCCCCACCGGTTTTTCATCACTTCCGCCTCCGGGTCCTGCAATGCCTGTAATTCCAACTGTTACATAGGCACCCGTTCGCTCATACAATCCCTTTGCCATTTCAAAGGCTGTCTGACTGCTTACTGCCCCATACTTATTTAATGTATCGTGCTTAACTCCTAAATTCTTTTCCTTTATTTCATTGGAATATGTCACATAACTTTCATTAAAGACTTCAGATGAACCAGGTACATTTGTAATTAACGCAGCAAAAAGACCTCCTGTACAGCTTTCAGCCGCAGAAATTGTTTTTTTCTTCTCTATAAGCATTTTTACCACTTCTTCGTTTAAACCATTTACTTCTGCTTTCATAAAATCAGTCCTTTACTTCGGATAAATTTCAAGTTTCTCAACGCCTTCAAGTGCTGCTTCTATTAATGATTCTATTTCAAGTCTATTTTCAGACTTAATTATATTCTCACGTTTAGGATTAGTCGTTGGGTGTTTAGGTGTGAAAACAGTACAACAGTCTTCATAAGGTAAAATTGAAGTTTCATAAGTACCTATTTCCATTGATCTTTCTATTATTTCAATCTTATCCATACCAATAAGCGGCTGCAGAATCGGCATATCTACCGCTGAATTTGTAACATCGAGTGCTGCAAGTGTTTGGCTTGCCACCTGTCCGACACTCTCTCCTGTTATAAGTGCCAATGATTTGTTCTTTCTTGCTATACGCTCTGCTATACGCATCATAAATCTACGCATTACAAGAGTCATATGTTCTTCAGGACACTTATCACGTATTTGCAGCTGAATTTCCGTAAACGGAACTATATAAAGATTTATCTTTGAAGTATATTGTGCAATTATAGATGCCAGCTCAATTACCTTTTCCTTAGCTCTCTCACTTGTATATGGAAAAGAGAAAAAGTTTATCGCATCAATTTCAACACCACGCTTCGAAATCATATGACCTGCCACAGGGCTGTCTATACCGCCTGAAAGCAATAGTGTAGCCTTTGAACCTGTACCTATCGGCATACCTCCCTGTCCGTGAATCTTATTTTCATCAGCATATACATACGCCGCAAAATCTCTGACCTCAACTTTTACCGTTACATCAGGATTATGAACATCTACCTTAATTTCAGGATACTCGTCATCAAGATAACCGCCAACTTCCATGCAAAGCTGCGGCGAATTATAAGGAAACTGTTTGTCTGAACGCTTTGCTTCAACCTTAAATTTCAAACCGTCTTTCAAATCTTTTTTTAGATATTCCTTCGCCTTAACCTTTATATCTTCGATGTCTTTCTCACATACTGCCGCTCTTGTAATAGTAACTATACCAAAAATTTTTGAAAGCCTATCCATTACAATGTCCATCTTATCCTCGTCTTCCACTTCAACATATACTGTTGCCTGAGCAAGTCGTAATTTCGTTTCGGCAACATTTTTAAGCGAATTACTGATATTTTTCATTAGTATATTTTCAAATTTTGGTCTGTTACCGCCCTTTAATATTATTTCGCCGTATTTTGCAAGAATAATTTCTTTCATTTACATATATCTCCTTATATTTGTGACTTCATCTGTAATAATTTCCGCTGCTTTCTTTATCTCATCAATGGTATTCCACGAATCAAAACTTATACGTACCGCACCTTCTATTTCATTCTTTTTAAGTCCCATTGCAGTAAGTACGTGACTTGGCTGAGGTTTATGACTTGAACATGCTGAGCCTGTAGAAACATACACCCCTTTTGCCTCAAGTGCATGAAGAAGTATTTCCGCCTTAATACCAACAAATGACACATTTAATATACTTCCCGAATTATATTCATCACAGCCGTTAAACTTAATATCAGGTATAATTTTAAGATACTCTTTCATAGAATCTCTTAAAAGTTTCATTTTATCAGTATCAATATTTATTTCATCAGCAGCAGCACCAAACGCAAGTATTCCACCGACATTTTCTGTACCAGGACGCATTTCCCATTGCTGCTCACCGCCAAAAATATATGGACGTATCATTCTCATATCCTTTACATATAACGCTCCTGTACCCTTATACCCATGTATCTTATGACTGCTTATTGTAATTAAATCTGCTCCCATCTTATTTGGTTTTACATCAATTTTTCCAAAAGACTGCACACAGTCACAATGAAAACATGCGTTAGGAGATTTTTGACGTATAAGCCCACTAATTTCCTCAACAGGCTGTATAACTCCTGTTTCGTTATTTACGTGCATAATACTTACAAGCACAGTATTTTCGTCAAGAATATTACTTAATACCTCAAGATTGATTCTCCCATCAGAATCTACATCTACAAACTCCACGTCATACCCTCTGTTTTTAAGCTCTAAAAATGCACTGGTTACAGACGGATGTTCTATCTTACTGGTTACTACTTTTTTTCCTATTTTATTCTTCGCCTGACATACTCCAAATATTGCAGTATTATTTGCCTCAGTACCACCTGACGTAAATAATATATTCTTTTCTCCTACACCAAGTTTACCTGCTATAATTTTTCTGCTGTTATTTATAAGCTTCTCAGCTTCAAGTCCAAGTCCATGAAGTGAGGACGGATTTCCAAAACATTCAGCTGCCTTTATAATAGCATTTACCGCTTTTTCACTTGGTTTTGTAGTTGCGGCATTATCAAGATAAATCATACTCTTTCCACCTTTATTACCAAAGCCATACCACTTTTTATTGTTATCTCACAGCTATTCTCTGTAAGCACATTACTTATTCCTCTGCTGCTTCCAAAATACAAATTTTCATTCATCAACGGATATTCCAGTCCCTTTGTGACTATTCCGCAAACATCACCGTTTATTGGTATAATGGACAAAGTCTGTCCCTTTTTACCGTTAACAACAAGCTTATCACGCAAGAGATATACCTCGTTATTATCATCAATTAAAACACCGTTTTTACATTTTAAAAGTAGCAATACATCAGCCAAACTATGATCCATTCTGTCACCTGTCATAGCAAATAGTAAAACATTTTCGTATCCATGTTCAGCTGCATATTTTACAGCCAATTCACCATCAGTAAAGTCCTTTCTGACAGGATATTTTATTCTGTTTATTTCGTTTTCAAAATCCTTTGCAGAATCAAAATCACCTATTAACACATCTGGGTGTATATTCATTTTTTTTGCGTGATTATATCCTCCGTCGGCACATATAATAAAATCTTCATCTTTAATTTTACTTTTAATGTACCCGTAATCACCTATATGTCCATTTCCTATAATAACTGCTCTCATCTTATCTTAAAAGTTTCTTTACTGAGCCGTAAATATCGTCGTTAAACACCGCAGAACCCGCTACAATAATATTGGCACCTGCATCTAACACACTGTCAATATTATTTTCATTTATACCGCCGTCAACTTCAATATTAAACTCATTCCCCATTCTTTCTCTTATGTATTTTATCTTTGTGTTTACACTTTCAATGTATGTCTGTCCACCGTAACCGGGTTCTACACTCATAATAAGAACCATATCAACACTTTCAAGATACGGTTCTATTTCACTAACATCTGTATTTGGATTTAAAGATATTCCAACCTTTTTACCTCTGTTTTTAATTAATTCAATGCACTTTTCAGGGTTTTCAGTTGCTTCAATATGAAAGGTAACTCCATCAGCACCTGAATCTATAAAATCATTTATATACTTCTCAGGCTGAGTAATCATTAAGTGAACATCAAAAAATATATCCGTATATTTTCTCAATGATTTTATTACAGGCATAGCAAAAGAAATGTTTGGTACAAAATGACCATCCATTACATCTATATGAAGCCATGTAGCTCCGGCATTTTCTGCCTCTTTAACCTGCTGTGCAAGTATTCCAAAATCTGCTGACAAAATTGAAGGTGAAAGTATCATTTTTTCTCCCATTCCTTTACTGTTTTTAATTTTTCGTATAGTTGTTTGTAGCTTTCATATCTTGATTCAGAAATTTTTCCCTGACTTAATTGTTCTTTTACAAAGCATCCCGGTTCATTTATATGAGAACAGCCTCTAAACTTGCACTGTCCTTCACTTTCTGCCATTTCGGGGAAATATTTGTACAAATCTTCCGCTTTAATTCCATCTACTTCAAGTGAACTAAATCCCGGTGTATCAAGTACAAAACCTCCGTTTTTTAATTCAAATAACTCAACATGTCTTGTTGTATGTCTTCCTCTCTGTATTTTTTCAGAAACTGTCCCTGTTTCAAGCACATCATCTGTTATAAGGCTTAAAAGACTTGATTTTCCAACACCTGATAATCCAGCAAATGCTGTAGTCTTATCAGCTAAATACTCAAACAAATCTTTTATTCCTTCTTTTTTTTCCGCACTTACAGAAAACACCCTGTAACCTGCACTTATATATATTTTTTCAATATCATTACGCTTTGCAAGATCTGTTTTATTTATACATATCACAGGTTCAATACCTCTTATTTCGGCATTTATGAGCATTTTATCAATAAGAAACATATTAGGTTCCGGCGAAGCTGCTGCAACAACAAGTACCATAGTGTCTATATTTGAAACCGGGGGCCTTACCAAATAAGATTTTCTCGGCTTAATAGCAACAATGCTTCCTTTATCACCCGACAATTCAATCTCTGCTATATCACCAATCATCGGTGTTATACGCTGTTTTCTAAGTATTCCTCTCGCCTTGCATTCATAAATATTTCCGGCGGCTTTCACATAGTAAAAGCCGCCTATTCCCTTTATAATAATCCCTGTCATAAAAACCTCTAATCAAAATTTATGGTTCTATCACTTACTTTGCTTCCGTCTATATAAGCCTGTACTTCTGCTGTACCTGAACCGGTTATTTCTACCGACACAGTACCCTCTTCTTTAGAGTGCACTGCATTGTGTATTGTTCTTCCATTTGCAACGATTTCTACATCTACAGTGTCATTTGCAGTATCAGGAATTTTTACTGTAAACGTTCTTGTTGATGTTTTCTGACCTGATGAACTATTTTCACTATCTGTTCCACCATTTTGCTCAGATGATCCTTCTGTATTCGAAGTATTATTTGTTTCTGAGGTGTTTTCTGTTGTCTGATTATTTTGATTTTGTTCATTATTTTGCGACGATGTATTTTGTTCTGTATTTTGTTCTGTTTGAGTTGTTTCCTCCGCTCCTCTTGACAAAACAACACTTACAAATGAACCCTTTAATGCAGTTTTACCAAGCTCAGGGCTTTGTGAAATTACAGTACCCTCCTGCTCTGTGGATACTTTTCTTGAAACGTTTCCAAGTTCCAAGCCATTAGCCTTTAATGTTGCTTCTGCCTGTTCTCTGCTAAGACCAATGATACTTGGTACTGAAACCTTTTCAGTATTCTGTGTAGGCTGTGCAGCATCTGTTCCTTTACCCTTGCTTACATGAAGATTTATCACATCATCTTTATTAAGTTTAGTGCCGGCAAGAGGTGTCTGTCTTATAATATAGCCAGCAGGTACATCTTCTGATTCCTGTTCGACAACAGTATAATCAAGTCCCGCTTCAAGAATAGTTTCAACAGCCTCATCAAACTGCTTATTAACTACATCAGGTGCTGCAATATCACCGCCTGATGAACCAATAGACACAATAAGCTTTATTTCACTGTTCTTTTTTACAACCTTTTTAGGTGTAGGATCCTGAGAAATTACGCAATTTTCCGGAATCGTATCTGAAAGAGAATATTCTATCTCATCAGCTATTTTCAAATCTGCCTTTTGTGCCTCTGCTGTTGCCTGTTCTATAGTCATATTTGTAAAATCAGGTACGATGGATTCCTTACTCATATTTATTAAGAAAAATGCACCCAAAGCTACAAGCAATATCACTACAACCGTTGAAATACCTAAAACAACTGCTATTCTATCTTCCTTTTTCTGTTTTTTATTTTTTTTCTTCACTTCTGTTTTACGTTTAGTTCTTCCACGCTGTGGCAGCGGTTCTCTATAATCTATTTCATCTTCTTCAAAAGAATCTATATCGTCTTCGTAATATGAGTCATCAGAATAATCATCTATATCGGATTCTAAAACAGGCTCCTCCTCATAATTTGTATCCATTGTCTGACGAAACTTCTCCTCACGGCTTGGTAATGGCTCGTCCGCCAAAACAGCATGCAAATCTTCAACAAATTCCTCTACACTCTGGTATCTTGATGCCTGCTCCTTAGAAATTGCCTTCATCGTAACATAGGCAAGATCTGTCGGAATATCCATATTAACACATTTAACATTGACCGGCTCTTTTTCAAGGTGCATAAGTGCTACACTTACGGCACTATCACCATCAAACGGTACTTTTCCGGTAAGCATTTCATATAATACAATCCCCAATGAATAAATATCACTTCTTGCATCAGTGTATCCGCCTCGTGCCTGCTCAGGTGAAATATAGTGCACAGAACCTAATGCACTTCCTCCAACAACAGTTGTTTCACCTGCAACGGCTCTTGCAATACCAAAGTCAGTTACCTTCAAAGTTTTATCCTTTGTCATAAGAATATTTTGCGGTTTAATATCTCTGTGTATTATATTTATGGAATGTGCTTCGTTTATACCCTGTCCAATCTGTATGGCAAAATCACATGCCTCCTGCCATGGCAAAGCTCCGTTGTGCTTTATGTATTCCTTTAATGTAATACCGTCAACATATTCCATGACCATATAATTTAGTCCGTTTTCTTCTCCTACGTCATAAACGGATACAATATTATTATGGACAAGACTTGCAGAGGACTGTGCCTCCTTAATAAAATTAGACACAACTTGTTTTTCATCTTCAAGAGAATCACGTAGTATTTTTATTGCAACAAAACGATTTAGAAGTGTATCTTTCGCCTTGTAAACAGTCGCCATTCCTCCTGTACCAATTTTTTCAAGCATGTCATATCTATTTCCCAGTGTCATTCCGACTAAATTATCACTATTCATTATCGCATTTCTCCCTTTCAAAAGCAACAATAGTTATATTATCTCCGCCTCCTCGTGAATTTGCAAGTTCAACAAGCTTCTCTGCACCTTCTTGAAGGCTGTCGTTATTTTTAATATAATTCATTATTTCATCATCTTCAACGAAATTAGTAAGACCGTCACTGCATAAAACTATTACTTCACCATTATACGGTTTAATAGATATATCTACCTTAACGGTATCTTCTGCTCCAATAGCTCGTGTTATGTAGTTCTTTTTAGGGTGATTTTTAGCCATTTCCGGACTTATCTCACCTCTTGATACAAGTTCCTGAACATAGGAATGATCCTTAGTTATTTGTTTTATGTCATCGCCTATCATGTATGCTCTCGAATCACCAACATGTGCTGTTATTATCTTATTTTGATAAATCATTGCACATGTAGCCGTAGTTCCCATTCCCATTATTTTATAATGATTTTTAGCATAATTATATATTATGGTATTTGCAGAAATAAAAGACCGGCGAATTATTTCTCCAGCTTCTACATAATCAAGCTCTTTGTCAAGATGTTTCTCAAGATGATTGCTTATAATATCCACCAACATCATACTGGCTATTTCTCCCGCTTGATGTCCGCCCATACCATCTGCTACAATTGCATAAGGGAATGTATCGTTTTCATTCACATAATAATTATCTTCATTGATTTTCCTACGCATTCCTATATCGGTAACCGCACCAAACTGCATCTTTTACTCACCTCGCTTTGTAAATAAAACTAGATATATGGTATTATAACACTTTTTTTCGCAATTGTCCACAAGAAGCAGAAATATCTGCTCCAAGTTCACGTCTTATAGTTGCATTTATTCCAAGAGTTTCCAATTTGTCTCTGAATGCACGAATTTCATCATTGCTACCTTTGTGAAAGTCTCTTTCCTCAACCTTATTCACCGGTATCAAATTCACATGGCTGTGTAGATTTTTAATTAGTTTAGCCAATTCTTTAGCGTTATCCATGCTGTCATTTACTCCGTGAATAAGAGAATATTCAAAACTAATTCTTCTTCCGGTTTTTTCTGCATAAAATTTACACGCTTCAAGCAACTTAGATATATTATACTTATGATTAACCGGCATAATTGTATCACGAATCGTATCATTCGGTGCATGAAGCGAAATAGTTAAAGTTATCGGAAGCATTTCTTCTGCTAAATTATATATTCCGGGTACTACGCCACATGTTGACAATGATATATGCCTATAACCTATATTTAATCCCTTTTCGTGATTTACATTGTGAAGAAATTTTATTACATTGTCAAAGTTATCAAGTGGTTCACCTATGCCCATCATAACGATATTACTAATTCTCTCACCAATATCCTTTTGTGCAAAAATCACTTGATTTAGTATTTCTCCCGCTGTCAGGTTTCTGTAAAGTCCACCTATTGTTGATGCACAAAAACGACAGCCCATTCTGCACCCTACCTGACTTGATATACAGATTGTAAGTCCATGATGATAACGCATCACTACACTTTCTATACAATTACCGTCAGGCAACTCAAACAAGTATTTAACTGTGCCATCTATCTTTGAAACATATTTTTCACGTATTTTAAGCGTTGATACATACGTTTCTTTTGACAAACGCTCTCTTGTAGCCTTTGAGAGATTTGTCATTTCTTCGTAACTTTGGGCACCTTTATGAAGCCATGAAAATATCTGCTCCGCTCTGAATTTTTTCTCTCCTATCGACAGCAAATACTGAACAAGTTCTTCATATTCAAAATCCTTTAAATCAATCATTTATCTTATCCTTTTAATTTTACATATATAAAAACCATCTGTATTATCTATATGCGGATAAAAAGTCTTTTCATACAGTTTTTCAAAATTACTGTTTTCTTTCAAAAATCCGCTCGTTACTTCTTCATTTTCTTCTTTATTTATTGTACATGTTGAATATACCAATTCTCCACCTTTTTTTAAATATTTTGAAGCATTTAAAAGTATCTGTTCTTGCAAAGAATGGAAATCGTCATCTTCATTCCTATTCCATTTTATTTCCGGCTTACGTCTTATTATGCCCAGTCCTGAACAGGGAACATCGCATAAAATTTTATCAGCTTTTTCTGCATACTTTTTATTAAATACACTTCCGTCAGAAATTTCAGTTTTTATTATTGATATTCCAAGCCTTTCGGCATTTTTCTGTATAATCGCTATTTTATGTTCGTGTATGTCAAAAGCAAAAATTTCGCCTTTATTGCACATTATTTCAGCCAAATGAGTTGTCTTTCCTCCTGGTGCTGCACACATATCTATAACTGTTTCTCCCGATTTTGGTGCAAGCACCTTGCCTGCCGTATACGCCGCTTCATCCTGAACTGTATAATATCCTTTTTTATACAGTTCATCGTTTCCTATATCAAACCCTTCAATATATACAAGATTATTTTTAACTTCCGCCTTATTACCTTCATCATTTAGTTTATCAGAAAGCTCCTGTTCCGTTATTTTTAGCGTATTTGGACGCACACATACTCTTGTACTTTGTTCAAATGATTTTAAAAGCTCATTTGTAAATTCAAATCCAAAATCATTTATCCATTTTTTGCAAAGCCACAATGGAACGGAATATTTTACAGACATATATTCAATTTTATCCTTAGGATATTCTATATCACTTCTTACAACATTTCGAAGCATACCGTTTACAAATCCTGCAGACGCACCATGACCGTAGCGTCTTGCTAATTTTACACATTCATTTACAGCGGCACTTTCAGGAACCTTATCCATAAATTTAATCTGATATACTCCCATTCTCAAAATCATCAAAATATACTTCGATATTTTTTTTAACTTGATTTTTGAAAATTTTGATATTATATAATCAAGCGTAATTTTTTTATCCGTAACTCCATATACCAAATGAGTAATAAACGCTTTATCACGATGACTAATTTCTCCGTTTCTTAAAGCTTTTTTTAATGCCATGTTTGAATATGCACCTTCGTATTCAATTTCATAAAGTACCTTCATGGCTATTTCTCTTGAATTTATCATTAGTCTCTCCTACGATTTGCAAGCATAACAAGTCTTAAAGATTGCAGTGCTGTTGAAGCAACCGCCGCCACATACGTCATAGCTGCTGCCGTAAGTGTTTTTCTCGCACCTTTAAGTTCATCGCCCTCAAGCATGTACATACTCTCAAGCGTCTGCATAGCACGTCTTGAGGCATTTATCTCAGTTGGCAAAGTTATAACTTGAAACAGCAAAACTGCACCAAATAATAGTGCACCAACCATCGCCAATGAACCTATACCGAATATTAACCCTATTAAGAACAATGGCATTGAAAGTCCATTACATACATTTACTAATGGAACAATGCCATTTCTTATTTTAATCGGAATATATCCAACTTTATGCTGAATAGCGTGTCCGCATTCATGTGCTGCCACACCTATTGCCGCAACTGAAGTTGATGAATACGTTGAATCCGAAAGCCTTATAACATTTTCATTAGGGCTGTAATGGTCAGTTAAACTTCCGGAAACGTGTTCAATTCTTATATGATTTAGACCATTAGCATCAAGTATCATCCTCGCAGCCCTTTCACCTGTTATACCTCTTGAACTATATACCTTGTCATACTTACTAAAAGTCGACTTTACACCAAAAGATGCAAACAAGGTAAGAAAAAAAGCAGCTATAACAAGTACATACGTGGGATCATATCCATAAAAAAACATACATTATTCCTTTCCGAGAACAGTTCCTATTTCTATTTCATGTCCTCTTGCATAATCCTCTACATTCATTTTTCTGCTTTGAGCAAACTGTGCCACCTGTATATACAGCACACCACTGCCACATGCCACTTTCAGCCCTTTTCCCTTTTCAAGTGCAATAATCGTACCAGGTTCTTTTCCAGTATTTTCATCTTGCACTTTCGCAGCAACAATTTTTAGAGTTTCTCCTTTATATTGTGTGCTTGCAAGCGGCCATGAATTCATTCCACATATTAACTTTGAAATCTCCCTGGCTGACTTATTCCAATCAATAATTCCTGTTTCTCGCTTTATCATCGGTGCATAAGTATGCTGTGCATGATTTTGTGGAATCGGTGTAATATTTTCTATCTCTTCTATCGTTTTAACTATAAGCTTTCCGCCTATCTTTGCAAGCCTGTCAAATAATTCTTCACTTGTTTCATATTCACCTATTTCTGTTTCTTCCGTAAGAAGTATATCTCCAGTATCAATACCGCTGTCCATCTTCATTGTAGTAACACCTGTTTTTTTATCGCCGTTTATAATTGACCACTGTATTGGTGCCGCGCCTCTGTATTTCGGTAAAAGCGAAGCATGAATATTGATACAGCCATATTTAGGATAATTAATTATATAGTCAGGTAAAATCTTTCCGTATGCAACAACAACTATTAAATCAGGCTTTAAATTATCTAAAATTTCCTGAAGTTCACCATTTTTTATTTTTTCCGGCTGATACACTGTAAGTCCTGCCTCAAGTGCAGCTTGTTTTACTTCTGTTGGCATTAGCTTGTGTCCTCTGCCCTTTGGTTTATCAGGCTGTGACACCACTGCTATAACATCTAATTTTGCATCTATTAACGCCTTTAACGCTTCCGCTGCAAAATCCGGAGTACCCATAAAAAGAATTTTCATGACAAAACCTCCTATTCAAGATATTTTTCAACCTTTTCCGTAAACAAGTGACCGTCAAGATGCTCAACTTCATGACAAAAAGCTCTTGCCAATAACTCTTCACCTGTAATTTTAAACCACTTACCATCTCTATCCTGTGCTTTAACAGTAACAATATTCGGTCTTGTCACTTCACCCCATACTCCCGGCACGCTAAGACATCCTTCGCTTCCAGTTTGACTGCCGCTCTCTTCTATTATTTCTGGGTTTATAAGTTCGATTTTACCGTTTCCAATATCAATCACAACAGCTCTTTTTAATATACCCACCTGTGGAGCAGCAAGTCCGACACCGTCACGATCCTTCATTGTATCATACATATCATCAAGGAGAATATGCAGTTTTTCATCAAACTTCGTTACCGTCTTACATTTTTTATTAAGTATTTCATCACCTTGTGTTCTTATCTGCCTTATAGCCACTTTTATTCCCCTTTCTAATATATCATATTCGGCGATTTATCTATTACCACCGATACTTGCGTAAATTTTTTATTATTTCTAAAATTCATTTCTATGTCTGAAAGTATCTCTCCTAAAATATCATCATCTTCACATTTGCAAATAATCTGCCATCGATACTTATTTTTAATTTTAGACACATATGATGGAATAGGTCCTAATATTTGTATCTTTTGAGCCATTGTCTTAGTATTCTCTATTTCACAAGCAAAATATCTTGCCGCCTCTGAAACTATTGACTGTTCTGTACCCTGAAATACTATACCTATAATTTTACAAAAAGGAGGATACCACATAAGTCTTCTCTGTGCGATTTCATTTTCGTAAAAATCTTTATAACCATGAGTTTTAACAAGGCTTACTGCCTGACTATCGGGAGAATATGTTTGTATTACAGCACGTCCTTCTTTTTCTCCTCGACCTGCTCGTCCCGATACCTGTTCAAGCATTGCAAAAGTTCTTTCACCACTTCGAAAATCATTTATATTTAGCATCGTATCAGCTGTTATTACGCCGACCAGCGTTACATTTTCAAAATCCAGTCCCTTAGCTACCATTTGTGTGCCAATAAGAATGTCTATTTTATCTTTTTCAAATTTTTGAAGTATTTTTTCATGTGATTGTTTCTTTCCTGTTGTGTCCATATCCATTCTTATTGTTGAAGCATTTGGAAATAGTCTTTTTATTTCATCTTCAACTTTTTGTGTCCCTGAACCAAAATATCGTATGTACTTACTTCCGCATACTGGGCATATTTTATAATTAGGTATCTCATATCCGCAATAATGACATTTCAATTTATCATCAAATTTATGATATGTAAGAGAAATGTCACAATCAGGACATTTAGGAACATAACCACAGCTTCTGCATGAAACAAAAGTAGAAAAACCACGTCTGTTTAAAAACAAAATAGTTTGTTCTCCTCTTCCAAGATTCCTGCCTATCTCATTATATAAAACACTCGAAATCATGCTTCTGTTACCACGCATGAGTTCACTTCGCATATCAATTATATGTATATCAGGCATTTTGTTGTTATTGTATCTTGAATCCATTTCAATTAGCTTATATTTGCCTGTTTTAGCATAATAATAACTTTCTACCAAAGGAGTTGCTGAAGCCATGACAACGGCTGCACCATATTCACTTCCGCGAAAAATTGCTACATCTCTTGCATTGTATCTTGGTGACATTTCAGATTTATATGTATCTGAATGTTCCTCATCTATAATGATTATACCAATATTTTTAAGCGGTGCAAATACAGCACTTCTTGCTCCAATTACAATATCTGCTTCACCATCTGCTATCCTATGCCACTGGTCATATCTTTCTCCTAAGGATAATCCGCTGTGGATAATTGCAACACGGCTGCCAAAACGTGACATAAATCTCGATACCATCTGCGGTGTAAGTGATATTTCAGGTACAAGCATAATTGCAGTCTGTCCACGTGAAATTACATAATCAATCGACTGCATAAAAACCTCTGTTTTTCCGCTGCCTGTTACTCCATGAAGTAAATACACTCCGCCACCACTATTTACTGACTTTGTTATCTCCTCTATTGCTGTTTTCTGCTGAGGTGTCGGAACCATTTTTGAGGTTGTTTCAAAACTTCTCCCTCTATACGGATCACGAACATCTGACAACTCAATATACTCTGCAAGTCCTTTTTCTACAAGACTGCGTATTGTACCGTAATTTCCGCCTGTAATCATAACAAGATCAGCACATGATATATATTCATTAGAACATAAAACCTTTAGCATTTTCGACTGCATCGGTGCCTTTCTTATTATGTTTTTATAATTTTTTTCAGCAGTTTCTTTGTCTACTGCAAGTTTTAAACATTTAATTGTTTTGGCTTTTATTTTTGACGATAATCGATAGGTCTTTTTCAGCGTGCCTTTTTTTATCATATCACGCAAACGATCTCTTACGTCAGTGCCGCAAATATTACATAATTCATCTACTTCTATACTTCCGCCGTTGTCCTTCAAAATATTTATAATATTCTGTCTTACAAGTGATTTTTCTTCACTTGCTTCATTTTCAAGTACAACCCATTCCTTACTTTTAACCACTGTTCCCGACGGTACAATCGTATGAATAATATCTAAATATGGTGCAAGATACTTTTTGTGCATCCATTCAATAAGCGGGAGCATATCCTCATCGAAACCATTTGAGTCATTTGCAATTTTTATTATGGATTTTAGCCTTTTTGTTTCGCTTTCATTTCTGATACCTATGCAAAAACCTTCTATCTCCTTATTTCCCGCAGAAAAAGGTACTATAACTCTGCTGCCGACACTTATGCTGTCTTCAAGTTCCGGCGGTATAAGATAATCAAAAGGTTTATCAATCATCTTTGACTTTTGATCCACAATAATTCTTGCAATCATTACTTACTCCTATTATGAATTTTCTTACTCACTGTCATTATCGTTATTCTCTGTACTTTCAATATTATGTTCTGCAATGCTCTCATTCATTGAAAGAATTGCAGCAGCCTTTTCTTCTTCCCATTCCTTAGCACGTTCAATAGCCTCTGAACGTACATAACCTACTACGCCTTCTGCTATTTCATCAGCTGCAACTGTTACTGGCTTATCATGTCCGAAAGCGTCATAATCTTTCATTCTTGCTTCACCAATCATTCTTGCACGTTTTGCAGCCATTGTAACTAACGTATATCTGCTGTCTACACATTTTGATAGTTCTGTAATTCCAGGTTTGATCATCATAATAACATTTCTCCTTTTTAATTCCATTCTTTTAGTAATTCATTTACTTTATTTCTGTTTTTATTTTCTTCTTTTATTATCTTTTCAATCTCTTTTACACATTCATCAAGGTTGTCATTTACAAATATATGGCTGTACTTACAAGCCTGTTCAAGTTCCCATTTCGCCGCATTAAGACGTTTTTCGATTTGTTCTTCACTTTCACGTCCTCTGTTTATAAGACGATTTTTAAGTTCATCGGCTGACGGTGGAATAACAAACATAAGTATTGCTTCCGGGAAATTACACTTAACATTAAGTGCTCCCTGAGGTTCAATCTCAAGAAGTACATTTTTACCTTCATCAAGCATCTGTTCTACATTCTTCCTTAAAGTACCGTAATAATTACCGTTATACACCGCATGTTCAAGCAGTTCACCATTATTTATCATTCGTTTAAATTCATCTATGGTTTTGTAGTAATACGTTACTCCTTCGGTTTCATCTTTTCTTTTTTCTCTTGTAGTCGCTGAAATTGACAGGAACAAGTTGTTGTTTTCATTTTTCAAAAGCTCATCACATATCGTACCTTTACCTGTTCCCGATGGGCCTGAGATTACAAATAATAAACCTTTATTCATCATTTTTTACCTCCTCCTCATGTAATTCACTATCAAGCCTGCTTGATACCGTTTCTGTCTGAAGTGCTGAGAGGACTATATGGTCGCTGTCTGTAACTATTACAGACCTTGTACGTCGTCCGTATGTAGCATTAATAAGATTTCCGTTTTCCTCAGCCTCTCGGATTACACGTTTAATAGGTGCCGATTCAGGACTTACTACCGCTATAACTCTGTCAGCATTTACCATATTTCCAAAACCTATATTTATAAGCTTCATTATATCACCTACTATTCGATATTCTGTATTTGTTCCCTTAATTTTTCTATTTCGCCTTTAAGTGTTACAACAGTTTTCGCAATATCTATATCACCGGCCTTTGATCCTATTGTATTGACCTCTCTGTTGATTTCCTGAATCAAGAAGTCCAAACGCCTTCCTGCCGGTTCACCGCTGTCTATAATTGAGTAAAACTCTTCAAAATGACTTGCCAGTCTTACCGTTTCTTCATTTACTGCTACCTTGTCCGCATAAATAGCAACTTCAGTAAGTATTCTTGATTCGTCAATTTCTCTTCCGTCTAAAACTTCTTTTATTTTTTCGTACAGTCTGTCACTATATTCTTTTACCGTTTGCGGCGAACGCTCCTCTATCTGTTTTGCAAGTTTTCCCATATACTCTATTCTCTCTCTAAGGTCACGTTCTATTCTTTCACCCTCACGGCTACGCATTTCAACAAATGCCGTTAAAGCTTTATCAAGCACACATTTCACACTTTCCCAAAGCTTATCCTCATCTTCTTCCACTCTTTCAATAAGGAATATGTCAGGATTCTGTGCAACCTTTGAAACAGTTATATCGTCTTCAAGACTAAATTCATCTCGAAGCTGTTTTAAAACTTCAATATAATTTTTTGCAATTTCTTTATTTAATATTATTTCCTTGTCAGCCGTTTCATAATATTCAACATTAATATAAATATCAACCTTACCTCTCGTTACACATGAAGATACATATTTACGGATTTTATCCTCTAAAAACCCCATGTGTCTTGGCAGTTTAATATTGTAGTCTGAATACCTATGATTAACCGACTTTATCTCGACAAGTATCTTTTTACCATCTGTTACGGCTTCATTTCTACCGTATCCTGTCATACTTTTAAGCATTTGTTCTCTCCCTGTCACTTAATTTTATGCAGGCATAAAAAGCCATTATTAAAATATTATAACACATTTATTTCAATTTGAACACACTTTTTTAAAAATTTTTAAAAAAATTAAAATTTAAAAATAGCACAGTTTATAAACTGTGCTATTTTCCCAATATTTTATCCTTAATTTATTGCATCTATAAGAATCTGTGTTCTGTCCTCTGCCCCTTCAGGAACTGAAGGCACTTTTATATTATTATTTTGTTCACAATTATCCTTCAAAGTTATAGCGCATTTTGCACTTTCTGTTTCTGTAATCGGAACTTCTATTGATATATCACAACCACTTGTAAACTTACTGCCGTCATAATCAGAATTAGCCTTTAAACTTATTTTTACAGAATCATCATTTACTCCTGTAATTGTCTTTATGATGTCACTAAATTCCTGCTCGGATATGTCAATCAAAACTGAATATTCACCGTTTTCTTTTTCTGTAACTTCTATGTATTTATCAATTTCCTCGTATGCATCAAGCTGCATTGCAAGCATAATTACTTCATCAAAATCAGCATCACCTTCTGTTGAAGTACTATTCTTTAATAATTCTATAATATCATCTGAATTACCTGATAACACCGCCGCTTCTATTATTTTTTTGTCACTCTCACTGATTGGCAACGAATCCATTACTTTCTTAATATCTATTTTATACCAAGTATCACCTTCAAACAAAAGTGCCGCCGCTTTAATACTTGCGTCTGTAGTTTTTTCTGCAATTTTTTCTATCAAATCAGTTTTTATATATACATCTGTTCCATTAAGTATCAGATCCATATCAAAGCTCATTGTTTCATCATTGTATGTTATATCATAAGATGAATCAATACTCTTCACACTGTCATCATATACACCGTTTAATTCTCCGCCAAAATCAAGTGAAATAGGCTGTGAAACACCTATTGTATCAAAATCTACATTAAATGTCATATTTTCACTGTTATACTTCGTATTTTGTCCTAACTTTGCTGTCGTTATAAGATTTGGAATTAGATTTTCAAATTCCTCAAAATAATCATCATAATCCATCACAAGGACAGTTTCAGTGTCGCCGTCCCAGCCCACCTGCATACCCAATGCTTCACTCATAAAACGTATCGGAACAAGGGTTCTATCCTCTACTATAATCATCGGTGTATCCATTTTAACAGTTGATTCTTCACCGTTCTTATTTACATATATGGTATCATCCATAAGTGTAAACTTTATCTCTATATCGTCCTTTTTAGCTGTAACAAGTCTCTGGCTGTCGTCATATTCAACAGTGGCACCCATACTTTCAAGCACTACTCTAAACGGAATCATAACTCTGCCATCTGTATTTACAGGTTTCACATCTTGATACTGTATTACAGAATCATTATAAAGAATATTAATTTGAGTATCACTGATAGAATTCATTATATTTTCAATTCTGCCTGCCGCAGATACATTTATTATCGAAGATGACATGACTGCCGCAAGAGCTATCGCTGCTACTTTTTTCATAATAATTACCTCCATCTATTTGATATACTAATTATATCAAATAGCTAATCACTTTGCAACAAATTTATTGTATTTTTACAAATTTATGGTATAATATATTAAATAAAAAGTAACAGGAGGTCATAATGGCATTTGACGCAGTAACAGTCCGTTGTCTTGTTAGCGAACTTCGTGACTCGATATTAAACGGACGTATAGATAAAATACATCAGCCCGAAAAGGACGAAATAACAATTAATGTAAGAACATTTACCGACAGTTTTAAGCTTGTACTTTCTGCAGGTTCAGCACATCCAAGGGTACATTTTACAAACGTAAATAAGAAAAATCCAATTTCAGCACCAATGTTTTGTATGCTTTTGCGTAAACACATAGGCAGCGGTAAAATTACAAATATTGAACAGGTAGGGTTTGAACGAATAATAAAAATTTCCATAGAGAGTTATGACGAGCTTGGAGATCTTACAACAAAATTTCTGATAGCTGAAATAATGGGTAGACATTCAAACATAGTATTGACCGATTCTGATATGAAAATAATCGACTGTATAAAACACGTTGATTTTACAATAAGTTCTGTAAGACAACTCCTTCCGGGACTGACCTATATTTCACCTCCAGTTCAAAACAAAACTGATCTTATATCAATAGGTGAATCATTTAACATGGATTTTTCATCACCAATACAAACGGCAGATAAAGCTGTTTTATCCGCAATCGCCGGAATCAGTCCGTTATGTTCAAGGGAGATAATCTATTCTGCATTCGGACGAACAGATATAAAATGCGGTGAACTAACAGACAGCGGTAAAAATAAGATACTTTACGAAATAGTTAAACTTGCCAATAAAATCAAAAATAATAACTTTTCACCATGTATGATAATAAATAATCAAACAGGAAAACTTATGGATTTTAGTGCCGTATCAATACGTCAATATGAATCCCTTGCAGAAATTAAAGAATTTAACAGTATAAGTTTATTGCTTGATGAGTTTTACAGAACACGTGATATGCACGAGCGTATGCGTCAAAAAAGCAGTGACCTTGTGAAGCTTTTAAATAATAACATCGAGCGTGTTTCTAAAAAGATAGGTATTCTGCACCAAACTCTTGAAAATTCATCAAAAAAAGAACAGTACAAAATATACGGCGACTTGCTTATGGCAAATCTTTATAACATAGAACAAGGTCAAAAATCAGTAGAGGTTATAAACTACTTTGACGAAAATTCTCAATCTATTAATATTCCTCTCTCTCCTGAGTTGTCACCTTCTAAAAATGCACAAAATTACTACAAAAAATATAACAAAGCAAAAACGGCTGAAATAGAAGCTGCAAAACAGATAGAAAACGCTCAAAATGACCTTGAATATCTTGAAAGTACACTTGTTGCAGTTGAGAACGCAGAATCTGAAGATGATTTAAACTCAATAAGGACAGAAATGATAACGGAAGGATATTTGATTAGAAAATTAACCAAAAAAAGGCTGAAGAAAAAAGCACCTGCACCAATGCACTTTGTGAGCAGTGACGGTTTTGATATTTACGTTGGAAAAAATAACACACAAAACGACTATTTATCACTTAAATTTGCAAATTCTTCCGACTTATGGTTTCATACTAAAAACATACATGGTTCTCACGTTATCATAAAATTAGGCATTGATAAAGATGTTCCTAAAACCACAATTACAGAAGCTGCTGAGCTTGCAGCATATTATTCCAAAGCACGCAGTTCTTCGCAAGTACCTGTTGATTTTACTTTAATTAAAAATGTTAAAAAGCCTAAAGGTGCAAAACCCGGCATGGTAATCTACGATTATTATAACACTATATACGTTACGCCTAAAAATTTGGAAAATTCTTGAAAAATACAGACTGGAGCGATTGTTTCAGTCTGTATTTTTGTACAAAATTTGTGCATTTTTTTCTGTTTTTATTACATCTTTTAACGCTTGACTTATTTTTATCAAAAATATATAATAACAAATATACTATCATAAATAGAATTAAATAGGAAATAATTACTCAGAAATATGTGAGGGGGTTACATAATGAGTAGATTGCATATGGGTATAGACGTCGGCTCCACTACTGTAAAGGTCGTTGTGCTTGACAATGACAACAAAACATTATTTGCGGAGTACAGACGTCATTTCTCTGACATACAAAGTACTGTTAAACAACTTTTTGAGGAAGTTAAAGAAGTAGTTAAAGACGAGGAATTTACTGTTGTTATAACAGGTTCCGGTGGACTTTTGCTTTCAAACATGCTCTCTCTACCCTTCGTACAGGAGGTTATAGCAAATAAAACTGCCATTAAGACATTTATGCCTGAAACTGATGTGGTTATAGAACTTGGTGGTGAAGACGCAAAAATTTTGTATCTTTCAGGCGGTCTTGAACAGCGAATGAATGGTACTTGTGCAGGTGGTACAGGTTCTTTTATCGACCAAATGTCAATACTTTTAAAAACAGATGCTGACGGTCTTAACAAACTTGCAGAAAAACATTCTGTTATATATCCAATTGCCGCACGCTGCGGTGTATTTGCAAAATCAGACGTACAGCCGCTTTTAAACGAAGGTGCTGCAAAGGAAGACGTTGCTGCATCAATTTTGCAGGCAGTTGTTACTCAAACAATCAGCGGACTTGCACAAGGCAGACCTATTAAAGGTAATATTGTATTTTTAGGAGGTCCTCTTCACTTTTTGCCTCAGCTTAGAAAACAATTTGAAGAAACTCTAAAAAATAACGCAAAATCATTTAAAACTCCTGATAATGCTCAGCTATTCGTTGCAATAGGAGCCGCTTTAATGCACGAAAATAACGAAACAACTGATATAAATACACTTATCGAACGTCTATCTACTGCTAAATCTGTTGATACTGAAATAACTCGAATGAGAAAACTTTTTGAAACAGATGAAGAAAAAGAAGAATTTTTCAATCGTCATAATAAAGATGTCGCAAGACGCAAAGATATTTCTACTGCAAAAGGTCCTGTATTCTTAGGTCTTGATATAGGTTCAACAACAATAAAAGCAGCACTTATCAATGATGACGGAGATATTTTATATGACTACTACGGAAAAAATGAAGGAAGTCCTATAACTTGCGGTATAAATATACTCCGAGAACTATATGCAAAACTACCGAAAGAAGCATATATAGCAAACGCATGCACAACAGGATACGGCGAATTACTGCTAAAAACAGCCTTCCGTATTGAAGAAGGAGAAATTGAAACTATTGCACATTACAAAGCTGCAAACTATTTTTCACCGGGTGTTGATTTCATCATTGACATAGGCGGTCAAGACATGAAATGTATGAAAATCAAAAACGGCGTTATTGATTCTATTATGCTTAACGAAGCTTGTTCATCAGGTTGTGGTTCATTTATACAAACTTTTGCCGAAAGCCTTGGTCTTGACACAATTTCTTTCGCCAAGGCAGCACTTGACGCTGATAACCCTGTTGACTTAGGTACAAGATGTACAGTATTTATGAATTCACGTGTAAAACAGGCGCAAAAAGAAGGTGCGACCGTTGGTGATATAAGTGCCGGACTTTCTTACTCTGTTGTACGTAATGCTTTATATAAAGTAATTAAACTGCGTGACACAAATCAAATGGGTAACAATATAGTTGTTCAAGGCGGTACTTTTAACAATAATGCAATACTTCGTTGTTTTGAACTGCTTACAAATAAAAACGTTGTTCGCCCTGATATTGCCGGTATAATGGGTGCATTCGGAAGTGCAATAATTGCGAAGGAAAGATGGGATGGAAATGAATGTAATATTCTTCGTCAAAATGAACTTGACAGTTTCAGCTTTGACACTTCCCTAACTCGCTGTCAAAAATGTAATAACCATTGTCAGCTTACTATTACCGAATTTTCAGACGGAAGTCGATTTGTATCTGGAAATCGCTGTGAACGCGGTGCCGGTGTGGAAACTACAAAAAATAAACTTCCTAATATGTTTGACTATAAATACAAGCGTACATTTGCATACAAACCGCTGAAAGTCGAGGAAGCTCCCCACGGTGTCATCGGCATTCCAAGGGTACTTAACATATATGAAAACTACCCTCTTTGGTTTACTTTCTTTACAGAGCTTGGTTTCTCTGTAAGAATTTCAGGAAGAAGTACGCATGATTTATACGAAAAGGGTATTGAATCAATCCCAAGTGAAAGTGCATGTTATCCTGCAAAGATTGTGCATGGACATATACAGGACCTTATTGATAAAGGAGTAACTACAATATTCTATCCATGTATTCCCTATGAACAGATAGAATATTCAGATGCCGGAAATCACTTCAACTGTCCGATGGTTACATCATATCCTGAAGTTATATATAATAATATGGATATAGTACGCAGCAAGGGTATAAAGTTTATGTATCCATTCATCAACTTAGCAGACAAACCTTCATTTAAACGACAAATGACAAAGGCTCTTTTTGATTACGGTTTTACAAAATCTCAGATAGACTCTGCTGCTGAAAAAGCTTTTGAAGAATTGCAAAACTATAAACACGATATACGCAAAAAGGGCGAAGAAATATTAAAATGGCTTGATGAAAACGATGAACACGGAATAGTCCTTGCAGGACGTCCTTATCATATCGACCCGGAAATAAATCATGGTATTCCTGATATGATTACAGCCCTTGGATTTGCAGTCCTTTCTGAAGATTCCATTGCTCATTTAGGTCATCTTCAAAGGGATATTCGTGTAGTTGACCAATGGGCATACCATACAAGACTATATGAGTCTGCAGCTGAAGTTATAAAAAATAATCGACTTGAGCTTATCCAGCTAAATTCATTCGGCTGCGGACTTGACGCTGTAACGACGGACCAGGTACAGGAAATACTACAGTCTTGCGAAAAAATATATACTACGCTTAAAATTGATGAAGTTTCAAGTCTTGGTACTGCAAGAATACGTGTACGTTCTCTAAAAGCCGCAATAAAGGAACGTAATGATAATAATTTTATACCTCATAAAATTGAAGATTATACTATAAACAGAGTTAAATTTACTGAAAAAGAGCGTAAAAACCACACAATAATCTTCCCTCAGATGAGCCCGACACATTTTGGATTATTTGAAGCTGTTATGCGTGCCAACGGCTATAACGCACTTGTTCTTGAACACGCTACTGCAGAAGATATTGAAGCCGGTCTTAAAAGTGTTAATAATGACGCCTGCTATCCATCTATTATGGTTACAGGTCAGCTTGTAAATGCCTTTGTCAGTGGTAAGTGCGATCCTGACAACACATCAGTAATGATTACTCAAACAGGCGGCGGATGTCGTGCAACAAATTATATAGCTTTTATAAGAAAAGCACTAAAAGAAGCCGGTTATCCACAGGTTCCTGTTATATCACTTAATGTTTCGGGACTTGAAGGAAATCCCGGATTTAAAATTACACCTAAACTTGTAGACGGTCTTATTAAGGCTTGTACATGGGGTGACTTACTTCTTGCCGTTACACTTCGTATACGTCCTTACGAAATTAACGAAGGCGAAACAAATAAAGTATATGACAAATGGCAAAAGCGACTATATAACGACATTGTAAATAACAACCGTAAAAATTTAAAACTAAAAAAGGTTATAGATGAAATTGCTGCCGATTTTGATGCAATTGCAATAGACGAAACAATAAAAAAACCTCAGGTTGGTATTGTTGGTGAAATCCTTGTCAAATTCCATCCGGATGCTAATAACAACATAATAGATGTAATTGAATCTGAGGGCGGAGAAGCTGTTATGCCGGGACTTGCTGATTTTATGCTGTATTGTCTTTATAACAACAACTTTAAAAGTGATAACTTAGGTTCAAAAAAGACAACTGCTATGCTTTGTAATCTCGCTATTTGGGGAATTGAAAGTTACAGAAAGCATATGGTTAAAATAATGCAGAAAAATCCGAAATTTAAAGCACGTTCACCAAAACATATTGCTGATATTGCTGAAGGTGCTAAAAGTGTTCTTCAGCTCGGTCACTGTACCGGTGAAGGTTGGTTCCTTACAGGTGAAATGATTGAGCTTATTAATTCGGGAGTACCTAACATTGCTTGTGTTCAGCCTTTTGCATGTCTGCCTAACCACGTTACAGGTAAAGGTATGATTAAAGAACTTCGCCGTCAATTTCCGCAGGCAAACATAGTCGCTGTCGATTATGACCCGGGTGCAAGTGAAGTTAACCAGCTTAACAGACTTAAACTTATGATGGCTGTTGCTTTTGAAAATATGAAGAAAGACCAGATGTACGATAGTATCGTCCCTAAGAAAAAAACAGAAGTAACAGAGCATATTAAAATGGAGAAGTAACATAATTGGTTGCATAATATATGCACAAATTTAGCATATATATGTTAGCTATACTCAAGTATTAACACTAAAAATATAATTTATATTTGACACACAGAAAAAAATGTTGTATACTAATCAATGAGTAATAGGCAAATAAAGTAAACTCCATACTGCTATTCGGAGCAAATACTATCTTTGTCTTAAAAAATGCAGATATATAATATACCTGCAAATAACCATGGTCAGGCATTTATGCCATACGAAAGGGGATTTTTTAAAATGACATTTGAGCAAGCTTTTTTGAAGATCAAGGAAAAGTTCGAAAATGCTGATGCAAGTTCTGCACAGGATTTTGCTATTCAAGTAACTTTTTCAGATGAAGATTGCGGCGGTACTTTCTATGCTGAGGTGAAAAACGGTAAACTTGCTGTTGAACCTTATGACTATAGAGACAGTGATGTAATTCTTGACATTAAAAAGTCAGCTCTTCTTGCAGTTTTAAGCGGAAGATCATCTCTTGATAAAGCTGTTGCAAACGGTGAAGCTGTTGTTCAAGGAGATGCTTCAAAAATAGCAGATTGGAAAAACACAATAAAGAAAGCTCCAGCTAAAAAAGCCACAGAAAAAGAAAAGACAGTTGAAAAGGCTGTTAAGAGTGAAACTGTTAAACCTGCTGTAAAAGCAGCTGAAACAAAATCTGTTGCCAAGACAGCAGATACAACTAAGGCAGCTGTTGTAAAAGCAGATACAACAAAAAAAACAACTGCTAAGACAAACAGTGTAAATAAATCTGCAACAAAAACTGTTTCTAAAGCAAAAAAGGCTAAATAATTATAAAAAAACAGGGTTAAGTTATGATTTTCATGACTTCCCTGTTTTTTATTTCTATATATTTTCTTCTTTTTCTTTCTTCTCTTTTAACGCAATACGCTTGTATGTCCATTCTCGCAGCAATGTATAAATTACAGATGTAAGCGGAATAAAGAATAACATCCCTGCAATTCCCATAAGGCTGCTTCCTACTGTAACCGCAAACAGTACCCACAGCGACGGTAATCCTATCGACCCACCGACTACTCTCGGATATATTAGATTTCCTTCAATCTGCTGTAAAACAAGAAACACTATTATAAATATAAGTGCCTGCATAGGGCTTACCATAACAATTAAAAACGCACCTAACACACAGCCTATAAATGCTCCAAAAATAGGTATTAGTGCAGTAAATGCTATAAGCACACCTATTAAAAGTGCATACGGTATTCTTATTACAGTCAGAACTACGAAAAACATGACCCCCAAAATAAGTGCCTCAATACATTGACCTGCAATAAATTTAGA
>CALXQE010000098.1 GCA_944390495.1 uncultured Clostridia bacterium | reverse complement strand
ATAGGAGCATGGATTTCAAATGTTGTACATGCGGGACTTGTTTCAAGCTTTAATTGGATTTTTGCGGCAATATTCGGATTTTTCTATGCACCGCTTGTTATTACAGGTCTGCACCACATGACAAATGCCATTGATACGCAGCTAACAAGTGATTTCGGAGGTACAATACTTTGGCCGATGATTGCACTTTCAAATATAGCTCAAGGTTCAGCAGTTCTTGGTATGATTTTCTTGCAGAGAAAAAATATTAAATCAAAGGAAATTTCAATACCGGCGTGTATATCATGTTACCTTGGTGTAACTGAACCTGCAATATTTGGTGTAAACTTAAAATACGGTTTTCCTTTTATATGCGGAATGATTGGTTCTGCAATAGCCGCAGTCATTTCAGTAGGAAGCGGAGTTATGGCTAACTCCATAGGAGTTGGAGGAATACCGGGAATACTATCTATTCAGCCACAGTATATGATAACATTTGCAATTTGTATGGCAGTTTCAATAGTTGTTCCGTTTGTTTTAACTTATATTATCGGAAAGAAAAAACTATCAAAGGTTGATCTATATGGTGAAGATAATGAAAATCAAGATACAACGGAAAACGAAGGCGAAATAACAGCCCCCCTTACAGGAAAAGCTATTCCGATTACAGAAGTAAGCGATGAAGTATTTTCTAAGAAAATTTTAGGTGATGGGATTGCAATAGAATCGGAAAATCAAGTTCTTGTGTCGCCCTGTGACGGGGTAGTATCAAATGTTGCGGACGGTAGTTTTCATGCTTGCGGATTGACTCTTAAAAACGGAATGGAATTGCTTTTCCACATAGGTCTTGATACTGTAAATATGCAGGGTGACGGATTTAATTGCTTTGTAAAAGAGGGAGATACGGTTGTTAAAGGTCAAAAACTTATCGAATTTAATTTGGAAAAAATAAAAAAAGCCGGTCATCCTACCGAAACTATGATGGTTGTATGTAACGAGGGTTCGGCTTCAAAGGTTGAATTTATAAGCGGAATCTATGCAAAGGCTTGTGAAACAGCAGTAATTAAGTTTTCATAAAGGAGGTCTTGTAAATGAATAGATTTTCAAAATCTACTGTATATCAGATATATGTAAAGTCATTTAAAGACTCAAACGGTGACGGGATAGGGGATATAAAGGGAATTACGTCGAGTTTGGGCTATTTATCAAAACTTGGCGTGGATTATTTATGGCTGACACCGTTTTTTTGTTCGCCGCTGAATGATAATGGATACGATATTTCAGATTATTACAATGTTGACCCTGTTTTTGGAACGATGTCCGATGTTGAAGAACTTATATCAGAGGCGGAAAAACTTAATATAGGCATTATGTTTGATATGGTTTTTAACCACACCTCTACAAGTCATGAATGGTTTAAACGAGCACTTGCAGGAGAAAAGGAGTATATGGATTATTATATATTCCGCTCACCTGTCAATAATAGTGAACCTACAAATTGGGTTTCTAAATTCGGTGGAAGTGCTTGGGAATATGTTCCTACTCTTAATAAATATTATCTGCATTTGTTTGATGTTTCCCAGGCAGACTTAAACTGGGATAATCCAAAGGTCAGAGAAGAAATGAAAAAAATACTTCGTTTTTGGAAAGGTAAAGGCGTAAAAGGTTTTAGGTTTGACGTTGTAAATCTTATATCAAAGCCTGAAAAACTTGAAAATGATTTTGAAGGTGACGGCAGACGTTTTTATACTGATGGTCCAAGAGTGCATGAGTATATAAAAGAACTGGTAAATGACAGTGGTATAGGTGATTGTATAACAGTAGGAGAGATGTCATCCACATCAATAGATAACTGCATAAAATATTCTAATCCTGATGAACATGAGCTTTCTATGACGTTTAGTTTTCATCATTTAAAAGTTGATTATAAAGATGGAAATAAGTGGGAACTTATGAAGCCGGATATACAAAAGCTAAAGTCAATATTTGCCCAGTGGCAGGAAAAGATGCAGGAGGGTAACGGTTGGAATGCACTGTTTTGGTGTAACCATGATCAGCCAAGAGCTGTATCACGTTTTGGAGATGATAAAAAATACAGAGATCGTTCAGCGAAAATGCTTGCAACAGCTATACACATGCTAAGAGGTACGCCGTATATTTTCCAAGGCGAAGAAATTGGTATGACAAACGCTTATTTTACAGATATTGCTATGTACAGGGATGTGGAAAGTCTTAATTACTATAAGATTCTTATGGAAAACGGTAAATCTAAGGAGGAAGCACTTAAAATTCTGTCGGAGCGTTCAAGGGATAACGGACGGACAGTAATGCTGTGGAATGACAGAAAAAATGCAGGATTTACTGAAGGAACTCCATGGATAGACGTTAACAAAAACTACAAAGACATAAATGTTGAAAATTCGTTAGAAGATAATAATTCTATTTGCCACTATTACAAAAAGCTTATTGCACTTAGAAAAAAATACAGAATTATATCAGACGGCAGAGTAAAAATTAAAATAGATGTTCCGGAAAATGTTTTTGCATACGAACGGTCAATAGACAGCGAAAAAATGATAGTATTTACTAACTTTTCAGATAAAACAGAGAAATTACAAACACCTATTGATTTAAATGGTTACGAGTTGATTATTTCAAATACAGACGCTTCTTATAATATTTTAACAGAACTTGAGCCCTATGAAGCTTTGGTTTATTACAAAAATAAATGATGAATTATATATGGCAGGCATATCACATAAGGTATGCTTGTCTTTTTTATTTATCATATTGACCAAAGGAAAAAATTAATATATAATCAAATTAGTATAAACGTTGGGATTTTAAGGAGGCGGTAATCATGCCGATTAATGTAAATGAAAATGTTTTTAGTATAGAAACTGAAAATACAATGTATCAGATGTGCATTGATGAACTCGGTGTGTTAAGACATTTATGGTACGGCAAAAAAACAGGTAACGATATGGGATACTTGCTTGATTATCCTTATATATGTTTTTCGCCAAGTCCATACGACGCAGGGAACAACCGTGGGTATTCATTAGATACAATACCGCAGGAATATTCCGCAGTGGGAACAGGCGACTTTCGTATAACAGCACTGTCTGTATTAAATACAGATGGAAGTGAGGCTGTTGATTTAAGATACAATGGATACAAGATATGTAAAGGTAAGTATTCTATTCCCGGTTTGCCCGCAGTGTATGCAGAGGATGATAGTGAAACACTTGAAATATACTTGGTGGATAAACTAACTAATGTTCAAGTTGTTTTAAAATACGGAGTTATATCAAAATATGATATTATTACAAGAAGTGCTGTTATATGTAATGGCGGAGAAAGTTCTATAACATTGAAAAATGCTGCAAGTATGTGTCTTGATATTCCTTATGGTCAGTGGGATTGGATACATTTCCATGGCAGGCACGCTATGGAAAGAATGGTTGAAAGACGTCCCCTTTTCCACGGAATACAGGAAAGCTCAAGTAAAAGAGGTACGTCCAGTCATCAGCAAAATCCTGCTGTTATACTTTGTGATAAGAATTGTAACGAAGATTATGGCGACTGTATCGGTGCGGCACTTATGTACAGCGGAAGTTTTGGTATTAAAATCGAATTGGATCAGGTTAACCAGACAAGAGTGATTATGGGAATAAACAGTGACAATTTTTCATGGACACTAAACAAAAACGAAGAATTTTATACACCGGAAGTTATTTTGTCATTTAGTGACGGCGGATTTTCTAAACTTTCACATAATTTTCATAATGTAATCCGAAATAACGTGTGCAGGGGTAATTACAAAACCTGTGAACGTCCGGTGCTTATAAATAACTGGGAGGCAACATATTTTGATTTTGACGGTGACAAAATAGAAAAGATAGCTAAAACGGCTGCACAGCTTGGTATAGATATGCTTGTTCTTGATGACGGTTGGTTTGGTAAAAGAAATGATGATACATCAGGCTTAGGTGACTGGGTTGTGAATGAAGATAAATTAAAATGCAGTCTTTCACAGCTTAGTAAAAGAATATCAAATCTTGGTATGAAATTTGGACTATGGTTTGAACCGGAAATGATTTCAGAAGATAGTGACCTTTACAGAACGCACCCTGAATGGGCAATAAAAATGCCTGGAAGAAATCCCGTACAGTGCAGAAGCCAAATGGTTTTGGATATGACACGCTCAGATGTAAGACATTATTTGTATAACTCAATAAGCAGTATATTAAAAGATGCAGATATTTCATATATAAAATGGGATATGAACAGCAGCATAAACGGCTGGTATTCTGAAAAAATTCCATCTGACAGAATGGGCGAAATGCAGCATAGGTATGTACTTGGTGTATATGATTTACTTGAACGATTGACGCATGACTTTCCGAATGTTTTGTTTGAGGGCTGTTCTGGAGGCGGCGGAAGATTTGATGCAGGAATGTTGTATTACTGTCCGCAGTTTTGGTGTAGTGATAATACCGATTCCTTTGACCGTACAAAAATCCAATACGGAACATCATTTTTCTATCCTGTGTCAACGGTAGGTTCTCACGTTTCAGCAGTACCGAATCATCAGACAGGAAGAATATCCTCTCTTAATACAAGGGGGATAGTTAGTATGGCAGGAAGTTTTGGATATGAGCTTGACATAAACTCATTATCGGATGATGAACAGAATAAAATTAAAGAACAAGTAATTAAATTCAAGAAAAATCGTGATTTAATTCATAACGGAAAATATTACAGATTAAGTAATGCAACAGAGGACGATTTTGCATTGTGGGAATTTGTAAAAGACGGCAAAGCTTTAGTTCAGGGAATGATATTTAATACTGAACCGAATCTAATTCATTATTGTGTGAAATTAAAAGGACTTGATGCAAATAAAAAATATAAAATAAATTCAAATGGCTGTTACACCGGAGCGGCACTTATGTACGGGGGTTTTTTGCTTGATATACCACGCGGCGATTATTATGGTGTTGAGTTATATGTAGAAGAAATATAATTTTTTTCAGGTTGTACTTTAAAATAAGTGCAGCCTGTTTTTTATGAAAACAACCTTGAATAATGTAAAAATTCATTTGTGCAGTATTGCATTTTAAGTTTTCCTATGCTATAATACAATGTGTAAAGATAGATTAACATAATAACGAAATAGTGTGCTCGTTTGAATATAAAAACGGGCATTTGTTGTATCAAGATAAATTAATTAAACAATAATAGTATAGAAGTTATACCGGAAAGGGGTAGTGTTTATGAAATTTACAAAAAAAGCAGTGTGTACTGTATTAGCCGGAGTAATGATGATGGGGACAAGTGTACTGGCAAAAGATAATATATATGCTTATAATAAGTTTGTATCAACAATTTTAAGTCAGCAGGTAGGATTGTGTGATTTTGCTGCATCATTTGCAGGTCACGAAAATGATTATGATAATGTTAATAATTATTTTAAAGGACTTATATCGGCATTCTATGATGATATAGACGGTGATTTGGATAACGAGCTTATAACTGTTGAATCAACAGGAATTTCAGTTTATCAGGTTGAAGATACAGGAGTTGTATATCTTGGCGGAATAGACACGGAACTTATCGAAAATTATGGAGATTCTTATACAAATGTATTTTTAGTACCGCAAGGACGCATTAAATATGTTGCACTTGAGAAATATAGTAAGGTTATGAATACATATAGCTTGTATTTTTACGAGTTAAATCCGGAAACAGATGAATTTGTACGTAAATTGGAAGTTAAAAGAGTAGATAATGAGGACGGCAAAGAAGAATTTGTTTGGGCTAACGACAAGACATATTATTCATATACAAACGGCGGCGGTATACAAACAGTGATGAATCCTGATAATTACAGCGATTGCGGAATTGCTGCCGAAACAGCACTAAAAAATGCAGTACCTGCATTAACATTTACAGGTAAAATGTTAGACCGTATGGAATGGAAAAATGTTGCAAATGATGGACGTATTTCAGCGTTTGCAGGCGGAGTGGAAGCGAAAACATATATAAAAGCAACAGGTTTACGTTTTACTGACAAGCCAATAGTATTGTTTGAAGATTACAGTAATTTGGAAGAACTTGCAGTTAAACCTGATATTGTTACAGTTAAACTTGATGGAGAAACATTGCAATTTCCTACACAGGATCCTGTAATAGTAAATGATAGAACGCTTGTACCCATGAGAACAATATTTGAAGCTTTTGATGCTGAAGTGGAATGGATAGATGAAAATGGAGTTCAGAGAATAGTAGCCACAGCGACTGATAAAATTATAGAAATGACAATAGGCAGTGATAAGTTCTATGTAAACGGTGAGGAGAAAACTCTTGACGTTCCTGCACAGCTTATGAACGATAGAACAATGGTGCCTTTAAGAGCGATAAGTGAATCACTTGATTGTAATGTTGGTTGGGATCAGGACACGAAAACAGTTACTATTGAATCAACTGAGGAATAATACGCAAATAAAAGACTACTTTTTTGTGGACAAAATAAAGGTAAAATGATATAATAAATATATCAAAGATAAGAGGAGAGATGAAATATGTCAAATATATGGCACGATATAAGTCCTAAGAGAATTTCACCTGAAAAATTTATGGCAGTAATCGAAATTCCAAAAGGTGTTAAAAATAAGTACGAGATGGACAAAGAAACAGGACTTTTACGTCTTGACCGTGTACTTTATACATCTACTCATTATCCTGCAAATTATGGCTTTATTCCGCGTACTTATGCGGCAGATAATGACCCGCTTGATGTGCTTGTATTATGCCAGGAATCTATTGTGCCTATGACTTTGGTTGAGTGTTATCCAATCGGTGTTATGAAGATGGTAGATGATGACCAGGTTGACGAGAAAATAATTGCAATACCTTTCAATGATCCGTCTTATGCTGAATATACTGATATAGTTCAGCTTCCTCAGCACACCTTTAATGAAATCTCACATTTCTTTAGAGTATATAAATCTCTTGAGGGTAAAGAAACAGTTGTAAATGAAGTGTTAGGACCTGAAGAAGCAAAGGCAGTTATAAGAGATTGTATAAACGCATATAAAGAGGAATACTGTTAATTTACAGTTTTTTACATTCAATGTTGACTTTTTAATATTAGTATGATATAATTACGAAGTACTTATATCAAAACGGAAGATGCGACGGTGTTTTAGATGACAAATGAAAACCTTGAGAATATGTCTGATGAAGAGCTTGTAAAAGAGGCTCAGCAAGGCAATAATACTGCACTTGAGGCAATAATAACGAGATATAAAAATCTTGTATATTCAAAATCGAAACCGTATTTTCTAATGGGTGCTGATGATGAGGATATAATCCAGGAAGGTTTTATCGGTCTGTATAAGGCGGTTAAGGACTTCGACGGCGATAAGTTCCCGTTTTTTAAAGTTTTTGCCGGAGTATGTGTTACAAGACATATATTGACGGCTGTTAAAGCGGCATCGAGAAAAAAGCATTCTCCGCTTAATTCTTACGTTTCACTTGATAAGAATAATTATGATGACGACAGCGATACAAAGCTGCTTGACGTTATAGCGTTCGATGAGCTTCAAGATCCAGAGGCTATATTGATTGACCGAGAGAATGTTAATGGTATGGAGTATAAAATCAATAAAGTACTCAGTAAACTGGAACTTGAAGTGCTTGTGTGTTATCTTGAAAATATGTCGTATCAAGAGATAGCAAATAAGCTTGGGAAAGATGTTAAGGCGGTAGATAATGCCGTGCAGCGTATAAAGAAAAAGCTGGAAAGTACTCTTCGTGAAGGTAACTGATGCAAAAACAAGGAGAGGTAATAATGTACCAAGATAAGACGTTAGTATGTAAGGATTGCGGCAGAGAATTTGTTTTTACTGCCGGAGAACAGGAGTTCTACGCTGAAAGAGGATTTGAAAATGAACCTCAAAGATGTAAAGAATGTCGTCAAGTAAGAAAAAATAATTCAAGAGTAAACAGAGAAATGTATGAGATTGTTTGTGCATCATGCGGTAAAGTCGATAAGGTTCCATTTGAACCGAGAAACGATAAGCCTGTTTATTGCAGTGAGTGCTACACAAGTCAACGTAACTAAGAATTTTTACAGCTGATTTTAAAAATCAGCTGTTTTTTATGTAATGATAAAAGTGTGCCGAGGCTTTTTCAAGTTTTGTATAAACTACAAACGGTGCAAAATATTCGATGTTTGAAGGGTAGATTTTCTGCCCTTTTACGTTATCAAAAAAATCGGCTATGGTTAATAGCTTATTCTGTCTGCAAAGAATATCTCAAGCTGTGAGTGTATTTCGCCCCAATTCTTCATAAAGCTCCCTTTCAAGACCTCCTTCCAATGCCGAAGCAACAAAGGATTTAAATAAATCTTGAATGTCATCCATATCATTAACGTTAAGTTTCTTCATCAATGCTTTTGCCCTCTGCCTGCGTGCAATTTTCGCTGGTGTTTTTCTGCTTCTTGCCATAATTAAAACCCTCCTAATGGTATATTTCTATTCTACACCATTTGGAGGGTTTACACAATCTTTGAAAAAGACTCGCTGTTTTCTATTTAACAATAAACTGATAATTGTACTCGTCTATTTTTATTAATTCGCCTGCATAAGTCCCATCATTACGTGTAATTATATAGTTTTCGCCAACAGGAGTTAAATTAGCTCTTGAAACTGTTTTGTCATAGTTTAAAACAAAGAAAGTGCAAAGGTCTTTCTCATCAACGTATGGCTTAAGTTTATGAATATCTCCTGCCGGAAATGTCATGATGCTGTTAGTAAATGCTGTATTTGTAAGATGTCTTATACAGCCTGTAAGATCTGCATAGGTGGAAGTAGCACTTCTTATGTGGTCTTGATACCTTATGCAGCTTGATTCATCATAGTAAAACTGAGCATCAAACAGATATGAGTTTTTATCTGGATTTATAAGATTACTATCACTGTCTAAGTCAATCATTTGCTGTGCTATATATTCATCATATTCAGATGTATTTTGGTATTCCATAACTTCTCCGACACCTGAAACAGTAAATATAAAGGCACATATTGAACATAATATAGCGGCGATAATTTTTGCAGGTATTTTTGGTAAAAGAGTAATGACTTCGTCAACTATAATACCTATTCCTATATATGAAAAATATACAAGTCTTAAAGGTATTCTTTCAGAATTAAGTATAAAGTTAAGTATTATACCACCAAAAAACATACATATTCCAAGAAGAAGTATTTTAAAGGAGAAAGGTTTTTTCTTTAGGTAAATAGCTGTAAATACACCAAATATAATAGAAACAGCTAATAAAATCATACGTGTAAGATATGACATAACATTAATACCGTTTGAAAAGCCATTACTAATTATATAAGAAGAATACTCTGTAAAAATTTGTTTTATATATTCAAATACTTTTATTATATGACTTAAAAAATTACTGTCTACAATACCACCACGGCTTTCAATTTCGCCTGTACCTGAATTTATAATATAGTAAATACCTATAAATGCCACATGAACTATCATGATGATTGCAGGAATCAAGTCTTTCTTGTTTTTAAAATTACTCCATACAACAAATAATGTAAGAATAATATATATTACAATAGCAGGTTCATAAAATCCAACACTAAATATACCAAGAATGCAAAACATTATAAATCCAATATAGTTTTGCGATTTATAGTAATAGTCAAGGAAATAAATAGCACCGCCTATAAATAATATTGAATAAGAAACTCTTGTTGCAGCAGCAATCCAGTATGTTGCCTCAAGACCAACAGGGCACAGGCATACAAGACATAATAAAAAGCCGGTATTTCCAAGTTTATTTCTTCTGAGTGTCTTAATAATTAAATACGTACCTAACAAAAGGGATAATGTAAGAATTAATTCTACAATCCATAAATGTTTGAAGAGAGGTGCATTGATAAAAATATCAGCTATACCAGCAAAAGGACGTATTGTAAATTTTTCGTTCGGAATAGCAAAATAGTTTAGTCTGTCGCTTATGTTGGTATATAGATCACCGTATAGAAACCAGTCATCCATAACAGGTTTGTAAATACCGGTAAAGAAACGCTGAAAAAGCATAAGCAATCCAACAAGTGCAGTCATAGAAATTTCGTTAAAATTGTCATTACTTAATAAGTTTTTTACTTTATTTTTAAGGTTAGTCATATAATCACCTATCTTATACAAAAACAGGCGTGATATATCACGCCTGTTTTTATAGTAATATTTTTATTCATAAAGATGTTCAAGAATTTGAACAACTTCGGCTTTTGACGGTACTCTTGGATTAGTTGCGGTACAGGCATCCGCAAGTGCCTTCTCAGCCATAGAATCAATAGCGTTAAAATATGTTGTTCTGTCAACACCGCACTGTGAAACTGAAACAGGAATATTCATTTCCTTTAACATAAACTGAATCCAGCTTACAAGTGCACGTACAGTGGTTATTTCGTTAAAGTTATTTACACCTAAAAGTTTTGCTATATTCACATATTTTTCAACACATTTTGGATATTCTTTTTGACTTTTTGAATGTTTGTTTATACCTGAATTGTACTCAATAATATGAGGAAGAAGCATTGCATTTGAACGTCCGTGAGGAATATGGAATTTAGCACCTATTGCGTGTGCAATACCGTGGTTAAGACCAAGTGATGCACTGTTAAATGCTAAACCTGCAAGACATGAAGCAACGTGCATTTTCTTTCTTGCATGAGTATCATTATTATCAAGATATGAACGAAGAAGAAATGTACCGCAAATCTCAATAGCCTTTTCAGCTAAAGCGGCTGAAAATTCGTTGTTGTTTATACTTACATAAGCTTCAATTGCATGAGTGAGTACGTCCATACCTGTATCAGCTGTTACATTTGCAGGAACACTCTTTACAAGGTCTGCATCAAGTATAGCTTCTGTAGGAAGCATACTGTCTGATACAAGTGGATACTTTATATCTTTACTTGGATCGGAAACAACTGCAAAACTTGTTACTTCTGAACCGGTACCTGAGGTTGTTGGTATAGCTATAAGTGCAGTTTGTTTATTTGATGCTCTTGTAGCAAATTCACGGATTGATTTAGCACTGTCAATAGCACTTCCGCCGCCTATTGCGATAACTACATCGGGATCGTATTCAAGCATAGCTTTAACCCCTATTGAAATTTTTTCTATTGGGGGATCAGGCACAACGTCTGAAAATACTTCAAATTCTGTATAACCATCATTTAAGCGATATGTAATCATTTGAAGCATACCGCTTTTTGCAACGAATGGGTCAGTAATTATAAGTGCCTTTTTATAAGGCAAATCAACTAATCTATCAAGTGCGTTATCACCAAAATATATTTTCGTTCTAATATCAAAACTCTTCATTCTGTAAAATCACCTCTGTACTTATTTATACATTTATTATACAATATTCCAACAAATATTACAAGAGAAAAACATAAAATCGTAAAGAAAATTTGTTTAAAAATGGTATGATGTCTTGATTATAACACACATTTTTGTAAAATGTAAAAATGCCATGCAAGAAGTGCAAGGCATTTTGTAATTTTACATTTTAAAAATTGTTTTGACAATTCCTCTAAAGCATTTTGGGACTTTAAGTACAACTATTTTCATAATAAAATCTCCTTTCTACCATTTGAACAGACACAGATAACCCATAATGATTAGTAAGATAAGTTCAATAGCGGCAATTACTGCTGTTGGTAAAAATATGCCTGCCGCAATTCCTAAAGAAAAAGAAAGTGCGACAAGTCCGGCAGCACGTGTACAGCCTCTCATGCAAATGTTTAGCATTTTGTTCACCTCTGTAAGCTTTTGATATATAATATGAAAACGGATATAATTTTGTGAATGTAAAGATACTAATATTAAATTTAAAATTTTATGATGATATAAATTATTTAAGAAGATGTATTACAGCGTTTTTTCTTGACAATTAATGGATACAATGGTATTGTTATAATATATAATTTTGGAGGTGATGAGTTATGAATCTGACGAAGGAAAATGTAAAAAAAATATGTGGTATAATTTTATTTACGGTAGTTATATTTCTTGCGATTCAAAATTTAGATAAAGTTTTTGATGGAGTTGTATTTATATGGGGAATATTATATCCGTTTGTACTTGGAGCTATAATTGCTTTTATAATAAATATACCAATGAAAGCAATAGAGAAACGTTTTTTTAGTAAATGCGTGAAGGCAGTACAAATAGGGGATGAGATAAAGTATAGACCAAAAAAATTTGTAAGACCTTTAAGTTTGCTTATAACTATAATTCTTTTACTGTGTGTCATAGCAGGCGTTGTACTTATAGTTGTACCTCAGGTTGGTGATACAGTTGGGGAACTTGTAAAGACAGCAGAAGCTTTTTTTCCTAAACTGCAGCTATGGGCAGAAGATTTGTTTGCTAATAATGAAGATATAAGCAGATGGATTGCAGGTCTTAATTTTAATCTTGATAAAATCGTTGATGAAATTATTAATTTTATGAAAAATGGATTTGGAGATGTTGTGAGCGGTACGTTTACAGCAGCGAAAGCAGTGGTGTCAGGAGTCACATCATTTATTGTTGGTATTATATTTGCTTGCTATGTTCTTATGAAGAAGGAAACCTTGAATAGGCAGTTAAAACTTGTATTAAGGGCGACACTTCCTGATAAAGCAGTTGAAAAAATATTATATATAT
>CALXQE010000097.1 GCA_944390495.1 uncultured Clostridia bacterium | reverse complement strand
CTATTAAACTTGGAGAACTTATAAACTTAAAGATTGATAATATGAAACATCAGCATAAATCAATAATATCCCAGGCTGGTGAGGTTGAGGAAAAGAAAAAGGTAAAAGTAAAGGCTAAAAAACCTGAAGTACCTCAAAAGGAAATAGGTATAGCAGCTATATGTACAGGAAAAGGTATGGCAGCAATACTAAAAGATATGGGTGTTGACAGAGTCATAGAGGGTGGTCAGTCAATGAACCCAAGCACTGAAGATATTATTAAAAATATCGAAAAAATAAATGCAAAAACTGTGTTTGTATTTCCAAATAATAAGAATATTATTATGGCTGCAAAACAAGCAGCGGATATTATAGAAAAAAAGAAAGTATTTGTCATAGAATCAAAAAATATTCCTCAGTGCATAACAGCACTCATGTCATTTAATGAAAATAAAAGTGTGGAAGATAATGAAAAGGTTATGATAAAAGCTCTGTCAAAGGTCAAGGCAGGGCAGGTTACTTATGCTGTACGTGATACGGAGATTGAGGGCATAACAATAAAAAAAGATGATATTATCGGAATGGTTGGAAATAAAATATGTTTTGCCGGTAAGGACAGAGAGGCTGTACTTGAAAAGACTGTTGCTAAAATGGTTGATGAAGACACTGAATATATCACAGTTTATTATGGTAAGGATATAAAGAAGGCAGAGGCTGAACTTATGGCAAAAGCACTTGAATCAAAGTATGAATCTGATGAAATAGAAGTATCTTTGAAAAAGGGCGGACAACCGCTTTACTACTATATAATATCCGTAGAATAAAGGAGAAATTATGTCTAAGGATATAAGGTATTTGAAGGGCGTAGGCGAAAAAAGAGCAGAGCTTTTCAGTAAAATAGGTATAAAAACAGTTGAAGATTTACTCTATTATTTTCCACGTTCACATGAAGATAGGTCGAAAATGAAGGAAATATCAGAGTGCGTAGAGGGAGAAACGGTGTGCGTAGGCGTCACCGTTTTTTCGCCTGTTCGTGAAATGCGTGTAAGACGTAATATGCTTGTATCAAGTATGGTTGTAAGTGACGGTACAGGTGCAATAAATGTTGTGTGGTATAATAATAAATACGTCAAGGATAAATTTATGACCGGCGATGAGTATATTTTGTATGGTAAAATTACAAAACGTAACGGCAAGACGGAAATGGTGAATCCCGTATTTGAAGAACGAGGAAAGGAACGTTTTACCGGTAAAATAGTACCGCTTTATCCGCTTACAGGTGGACTTACTCAAAAAATTGTTCAGTCATCTATGGAAAATGCCATAAAGGAGGCAGGCAGACTTGAGGAGTACATTCCTCTTGATATACGTGAGAAATATCACATAGCCGAACTTAATTATTCAATGAAAAATATACATTTTCCTGAAGATTTTGAGAGTTATAATATAGCAAGACAGCGTTTCGTATTTGAAGAACTGCTTGTTTTACAGCTTGCACTGTTCGGACGTAAAACTGAAAACAGTGTGCAGTCAGGTACAGTTATAGAAGATGTACGGTGTATAAGAAATTTCACTGATAGATTGCCTTTTTCGCTTACTAACGCTCAAAAACGTACATTAAATGAAATAATGCACGACTGTAAAAGCGGTAAAATGATGAACAGGCTTGTACAGGGTGATGTTGGAAGCGGTAAAACTGCGGTAGCTGCAGCTGCAATATATGCTGTTGTAAAAAACGGACATCAGGCGGCTATGATGGCACCTACTGAAATATTGGCAGTTCAGCACAAGGAAATACTTGATGAATTTTTTAAAGATATGGGGATAAATGTGGTACTGCTTACAGGAAGCATGAAGGCAAAGGAAAAACGTTTTGCTTATGATATGATTTTGACAGGTGCAGCAGATGTAGTTGTTGGTACTCATGCAATAATACAAGAGGCGGTGGAATTTAAAGACCTTGCTTTAGTTGTGGCTGATGAACAACATCGTTTTGGAGTTGAGCAGCGTGCGAAATTAGCGGCGAAGGGTAATAATCCACACATGCTTATAATGTCAGCTACTCCTATTCCAAGAACATTGGCGTTGATTTTGTATGGTGACCTTGATATTTCTATTATTGACGAATTACCTCCCGGTAGGAAAAGTGTAAAAACATACGCAGTTGGAGAAAATATGAGAAAACGAGTGTATGCTTTTTTGAGTAAGAATATAAAAAACGGTATGCAGGCGTATGTAGTTTGTCCTCTCATTGAGGAAACTGAAAAAAGTGATTTACAAAATGCACAGGAACTTGCAGAAAAACTTAGCAGTGCTTTCCCTGATTTTAAGGTGGGACTTATGTACGGTAAAATGAAGCCGACTCTTAAAAATGAAATTATGGACGGCTTCGTTAATGGTGACATAAATGTTTTGGTATCTACTACAGTTATAGAGGTAGGAGTGAATGTGCCTAATGCTAATATTATGATAATAGAAAATGCCGAGAGGTTTGGATTGTCACAGCTTCATCAGTTAAGGGGAAGAGTTGGACGTGGAAGTGAGCAGGCATTTTGTATATTGTTTGCACATGGCAATAATGATGTTACAAAAAAACGTATGGAAACGATGTGCATTTCAAATGATGGGTTTTATATAAGTGAGCAGGATTTAAAACTTAGAGGTCCCGGTGATTTTTTTGGAACACGTCAGCATGGTCTTCCTGAAATGAGAATTGCAAATCTTTTTGAGGACAGAGATATACTTGCTCTTTCGCAAAGGGCGGCAAAGGATATACGTGATGAGGATATAAATTTAACATCAGAAAAATATAGAGGATTAAGAAAAAGAATTGAAAAACTTGTTATGGATGAAATTGTAATGAATTAAAAAACGTGTAAATACTTAAAGTATTTACACGTTTGGTACGCCCGGAGGGATTCGAACCCACGACCTAACGGTTCGTAGCCGTTCACTCTATCCAACTGAGCTACGGACGCATA
>CALXQE010000096.1 GCA_944390495.1 uncultured Clostridia bacterium | reverse complement strand
CCGATCTATTTATGATCAAGATTGCTTCATCAAATTTTTTAACCTGTTCTTCTAATCTTTCTACATCTACCTTACCTGTTGACTTTGCCATACTTAAAATCTTGTATAACTCATTACCCATTTCAGTTAAAAGCACTATGAATTTATTATATTCATCCGGCGGTCGTTCTTTAGGTAAATATTGGTTGGCTATTTTTCGTACAAATTCAGATTTTGTTATGTTACATTTTTTAATTGCTTTTTCAAGGTTTTCAAATTCTTTATCACTTAATCTTACAGAAAAAGTCTTTGCCCTTTTCCTCATAATTTCACCATCCTTTCTGTACTTGGGGTGTTAGGGGTATCCCTTAAAAATCGAATTTGTAATGCCAAATTCAGTGCTTGCTATTACATTATATATAAAGTATCTTTTTGTATATAATCTCCTCTGCACACTTCTTTACATTGTTCATATAGCCAACCCATTCCATCTGCTTAGTTGTTTTTTCAGGTGCATTTTTCTTTGCTGATTTTATAAATTGGTCAATAATTTTTCCGGCTTCAACATCAACATCATGCAGATGATTATTTAATTCACCAGTAATAAGTAGTACAGAATATTTGGCATGTCGGTGATTTTTAAGATATGCCCGTCTTAGCATACCATATTTCCCTATTCGATACTGTTCTTCCGACGCATTGAAATTCGGTACATAATAATCTCCGTTTTTAACATATTCAATTCCGTTTTCAACAAATTTCTCTTTCATAAATAGTACCTCCTCTAAAAGTTTTAGTATACTTTCTTCAACCACCACACAGAGATGCACCACATTTCTGTGTAATAGTCTATAAAATTTAATTCGTAAAAGTTTGTCGGAATAATCTTTCAATATACGCATCGTAATTTATAAGCGTTCTGAATATGCACCCTGCCAGATACGCAGATTCACATTTTACCCCCTTAGCTTCACGATAAACCTCAACGGCTCTATCCAGAATCTCTGGCATCATTTCATCAAGTAATTTTTGCCTTATTTCCTTACTCGAATATGTAGTATCATTCACTTTTATACTTTCCTTGTTCCAAAGTAATTCCATAGCTGTTCTTGCTAGTTTCTTTTCAGTTTCAGATGAAAATTCTTTATCTCGTTCCGAATGAAAATAACATTTATCCAGATAATAAATAAATTTTTCTGTTTCTAAATCCACAATCTCACCTTCTTGTTGTAGTGGTTTTTGATAAATGAGTATTGTTAACTGGTTATTGATATATTTATTTCCCATCTTTATCATACAAGGAGTGGGTGTATAATACGGATATACCCTCTCCGTATTATACAGGCAATGGCTCTATGTGATATAGATTGCTCGTCTGATGATTTTTACCATTATTAGTTTTACGGTATCGCATTTTCTTTGTTATAAATTTCTTATCTACTAATGACGCTGTAACTTTTCTCACCTGCGATACACTCATATTACATTCTGATGCAATTTTCGTAACCGCTGGATAGCAAGTCATTGTCTTTCTGTCTGCTTTCATAATAAGATACGAATACACTATAAACTCATAAGCCGTTAACCCACACCTAAAAATATCATTATCCATCTTAAAGAAATTTCCACTCACATATAACCACCTCCATATAAATATACAAAATTCCCCAAACAAAGTTTACTTTGAGGTATCTCTAAAATATCCTGTTTCTTCCCACACCTTCTTATCTGGGCAATAGTAATTGAACTCACTTGAATTTCCTATTTTCATTGCATATCCAAACTTTAATATACCTTGCTGCAATCCAATTCTTACATATTGAGCATCTTTACCTATCGCCTTTGCGATTTCAGTTATCGGAACATTTCTCCCTGTAAAATTCGGCAGTTCTACGAATGTTCTCTTGTCGTTCATACTTATCACCTCCCTGCACCTTTTACGTACTTTTAATACGTGTTCATATTATATACGAAGTTTTATGCCTTATCAATACTTTTTTTAAAAAATTACGTAATTAAAATTCGTATATGTACTTGAATTTCATAACTCGATATGGTATAATAACTTCAGAGGTGATATATAGTGAATGAAATAAATAAACTTGTAGGCGAACGAATAGCTGCTGTTCGCAAGTATAATCGAATAAATCAATCAGATTTAGCGGATAAACTCGGCAAATCTTTAAGAACAATACAAAAATACGAAAGCGGAGAAATTGACATTCCTCTTTCTACATTAGCAGAAATTTCGGAAGTATTAAATACTACACTTAATTATTTGATAGGATATGATACCTCTCATATAAAAGTTGAAACTTTATCTGATGTTCTCGCATTTTTCTTTGAAATTGATAGAAAAAATGAAATTTCTTATAATATGGAAATTAAAAGAGTTGGTAAAGATGGGAAATGGCAATGCTCTTTTACATTTGACGGTCAAGATGCGGAAGCCATGTACAACGCTGATTTCTGCATTGTTATGGAAACATTTTTAAACAACAGAGAAGCGTTAAAAACTTATTGGATGGACTATGAAGCATATCAAGCATGGGAAGATATGAAAATCAAATTATACAGTAAATGCACTCTTACAGATAAGGTATATGAAAAGTTGGATAGAAGAACATTTTTAGAACGACGTAATGAATTGGATAGGCAAAAATTACAAAAGCTTCGTGAAGAAGTGGAAAGAAAAGCACTACAAAAAGACGATAACGAGCAATAAGCTCTTTATCATATATAATTTAACTTAAAGGAGGTTTTGGAGAATTGAGATTACCCAACGGATATGGGAGCGTCATAAAATTATCCGGAAAAAGAAGAAATCTGTACCTTGTCAGAAAAACTGCCGGTTGGCATTATGACAAAGAAAAGGATAAACAGGTTCAAGACTATTTAATCATAGGCTATGCACCCACAAAATCAGACGGACTTCAAATGCTTGCGGAGTTCAACAAAAATCCACTTGATTTATTAAATACAAAAACAACTTTCCAAGAAGTATTTAAGAAATGGTCTGAGAGTAAATTTCCAACAATATCAAAATCAAATATTAACGGATATAATGCTTCTTATAAGCTATGCGGAGTATTGTATAAGAAAGCATTTAGAGAAATAAGACTTGCTGATTTACAGTATGTAGTTGATAATTGCGGCAAAAACTATCCTACATTACGAAAATTAAAGGTATTGTTTGGTCAAATGTATAGCTATGCTATGAAAAACGATATTTGCTATAAAGACTATTCGGAATTTGTAGATATAGTAAAATACAAAAACCGCAATCCTAACAAAATGGATAGAAACAAGTTTACAAAAGACGATATTAAACGCTTTTGGGAATTAAAAGATGATAAGTATTATCAAACTATACTGATGCTAATTTATACCGGTGTAAGAATATCAGAACTTCTTAATTTAAAAAAGAAAGATGTTTTTCTTGACAAACAATATTTTGAGGTATTATCCAGTAAAACTGAAAATGGCATCAGAAAAGTTCCAATTGCTGATAAGATCTTGCCATTCTTCAAATCTTGGTATCACGATACGGACAGCGAATATCTTTTACATACGGAAAATGGCGAACAATTCAAATATCGCAATTATTACGACAGTTATTTCTTACCGCTCATGAAAAATTTAGGGCTTGAACAAACTCCGCATTGTTGCAGACACACTTGCATATCAATGCTTGCAGAAGCAAAAGTTGACCAAACAACAATAAAGAAAATAGTTGGTCATTCCAGTGCTATGACGCTCACTGAAAAAGTATACACCCATTTGGATATTGAGGATCTTATAAATACAATTAACAAAATTTAAAAAAAGAGATGTCTTTCTTGTACAGAAAAACATCCCTATTAATCTCTTATTTAATTGAGAATTTTGTTGCTTGTTTGTCGCTTGTGTGTTACTTGTTGTACACTTTTTGCGACAATCCACAACATCCCAATGCTCCAAAAACCTCGTAAATAAAGGCTTTTTGAAGTTGTGAAATTCCCGCAGATTATCTCTTTGAGAACTGAGGAGCACGACGAGCAGCTTTTAAGCCGTACTTCTTTCTTTCCTTCATTCTTGAGTCTCTTGTAAGGAATCCAGCAGCCTTAAGATCAGCTCTGTAAGCTTCTGTATCAACTTCAAGAAGAGCTCTTGAAATACCGTGACGGATTGCACCAGCTTGACCTGTGAAACCGCCGCCTTCAACCTTTGCGATTACATCAAACTTATCTGATGTCTTTGTAAGTGCAAGTGGTTGACGAACGATAAGCTTCAATGTTTCAAGACCGAAGTAATCGTCGATTGATCTACCGTTTATTGTAATACTTCCGTTGCCCGGAACAAGACGAACTCTTGCAACAGAAGACTTTCTTCTACCTGTACCGTAGTATTGTTCTTTAGCCATTTAATTTGTCCTCCTTACTTTATTTCGCCTGTCCATGCGATAGGATTTTGTGCCTGATGCTCATGATCTTCACCCTTGTAAACACGAAGTCTTGTAAGAGCCTTTCTTCCAAGAGTGTTGTTAGGAAGCATTCCGTTTACTGCATACATAACAGCCTTTTCCGGATTTTCAGCCATAAGCTTATTGTAGTGGATTTCCTTAATTCCGCCTACCCAGCCTGTGTGATAATAACGAATCTTCTGATTAATTTTGTTACCTGTAAGAACAATCTTATCAGCGTTAATAACGATAACATGGTCACCGCAATCTACATTCGGTGTAAATGTTGGTAAGTGCTTACCTCTTAGTATGCTTGCTACTGTTGCAGCAACACGTCCAAGCGGCTTATTTGCTGCGTCAACAACATACCACTTTCTTTCAACGTCTTGCGGCTTCTGCAAATAACTTGAATTCATAGTAGTTTCCTCCTATACTTAATCTATCCTATGTTAAAGCCTCTCATGCTTTAACTCACAACGGCTATTTTACTACCTTTTTGTGCTAATGTCAACACTTTTTTAAAAATTTTTAATAAATCAATATACAATCTCCTATTATCTTGCTTATTCTCTTTAAAGCTCTTTAAATCTCACTTTTCATTTCACTTTTTATTTTATAAAAAAACGAGGCAAATGCCCCGTTTTATATATTAGTTTCCACATTCAATACTAATCTCGTTAAACACCTTTAAATAATCATTTATAGTCATCCCGTCTTTTTCCGCACCGCTGACATCAATGATTGCATTACCGTCGTGCATCATGATAGTTCTTGTACCGTATTCAACTGCATGACGCAAATTATGTGTTACCATAAGTGTTGTTATTTTCTTTTCACGAACAATCTTCTCTGTTAGCATCATCACAGTATCCGATGACTTAGGGTCAAGAGCGGCAGTATGTTCATCTAAAAGCAACAGGTCAGGACGTATCATAGTAGCCATAATAAGTGCCAACGCCTGTCTTTGACCACCTGAAAGCGAGCCTGCCTGAGTATTTAATCTATCTTCTAACCCCATACCTAAAAGTTCAAGCTGACTGCGGTAAAAATCCTTTCTTTTTCTGTTAAGACCAAAGGACAGACCAAAACTTTTTCCCTTATTATCAGCTATTGACATATTTTCCCATATCGTCATAGACGGACATGTACCCATTGAAGGATTCTGAAAAACACGTCCTATTTTTGCAGCACGCTTATAATTTTTAAGCTTACCTATTTCCACGCCGTCAAGTTTTACACTTCCGCTGTCAATAGGCATATCTCCTGCAACAATATTAAGCATCGTTGTTTTACCTGAACCGTTTGAACCGATTACACCGACAAAATCTCCATCATTTATTGTCAAGTTAAAATCTGAAAAAAGCACTTTTTCATCTATTGTACCTTGATTAAAGGTTTTATGTATGTTTGAAAGCTCAAGCATCTTTTTTCACCCCGGCTTTCTTCTTTTTAAATACAAATTCATTTAAAACAAGTGTAAGTACAAACAATATTGTAATCATAAGGTTTGTATCCTGTGAACGAAGTCCTGCGGCAAGTGCAATAGATATACAAGCCTTATATACAATCATACCGAAAATTACACCTGTGGTAACCTTTACAAACTTAATTTTTCTAAATACAGTTGCACCTATAATAACGGCTGCCAAACCCATAACAACTGTACCTGTACCTGACGATACATTAAATGATTTACCGTACTGACAGTAAACGGCACCGGCAAGAGCCACAAGCCCATTTGAAATAGCAAGACCTATTATTTTGATAGTGCCTGGATTTTTTGCAAGTGTAATAACAAGTCCTTCATTATCACCTACGCTTCTTAGCAAAAATCCTGATTTTGTGCGTAAATACCAGTCAAGTGCAAGCTTTGCAATAATTGCAATCACAGCTATTACTATAAGCTTAGAAAATGGTGCCAATGCACCGCCGAAAATCGGTGAAGTCTGTGAAAATATTGTAACTGCGTCCATACTCAAAAAATCTGACGCCTTACCGACTATACTGTAATTTATAGAATACAGTGCAGTCATTGTAAGAATACCGCAAAGCAAGTTTCTGATTTTGAGTTTCACATTTAAAAATCCGGTAAATGAACCTGCTATACCCCCTGCCGCAAAAGCTGCAATAAGTGCAAGCCATGGATTTAGTCCGCTGTTTATCATTACAAACGATACAGCTATACCGAGAGGGAATGTTCCGTCAACAGACAAATCGGGGAAATCAAGTATTGTATAGGTGATGTAAACACCCATAGCCATTATTCCGTAAATAAATCCCTGCTCTAAAATTCCTATTGCTATTGATGCTATATCTATCATGACTGTGACGGAGCGTTTTTAACCTCTGCCCTGTCTGTTATTGACTGAGGGATTGTTACTCCTATTTTAGCGGCAACATCAGTATTGATAGTTACCTTGCTTTCTGTCATAGTTTCATAAGGTATAGTTGTTATATCTTCACCTTGCAAAACTCTTGCAGCCATTTTACCGGCTTTTTTACCAAGTTCAATATAGTCTATACCGGCTGACGCTATACAGCCGTTACCTACCTGTTCCTCTTCACTGCCGAATACAGGTATATTTTTAGCTGTTGCTTTTTCAATAAGTACAGGAAGGTTTGCTACAACTGTATTATCTGTCATATTTGAAATACAGTCAACTTCATTTACAAGCAAATCAATAGCCTGTGGTATTTCGGCTGCGTTTGTTATACCCTTTTCAACAAGTTCAAATCCGTATTCTCCAACCTTTTCCTTATAGCTTTTAATTGTTGCAACTGAATTTGCCTCGCTTGTTGTATAAAGAATACCAATTTTCTTTGCATCCGGAAGCATTTCACGTATAAGTTTTAACTGTTCCTCAACAGGCAGCATATCACTTATACCTGTAATCCCCTTCATTGCCTGTGTATCACTTTCAGCAAGCTTTGCCATAACAGGATCTGAAACTGCATTAAATATTACAGGAATACCTGATTCATAACAGGCATTGTAGCAAGCCTGTGCTGACGGTGTTGCTATACCGCACACAAGATCCATTCCCTGTGATGCAAACTGCTGTGCAATCTGAGTATTGGTTGCGTCATCATTTTTTGCCGATTGTTCAGTAAGTTCGTACTGTATACCTGCCTCGTCAAGTCCCAACTTGAAACCTTCACGGCAATTATCAAGTGACGGATGGTCTGCATACTGCAAAACACCTATTTTATAGTTGTCTGTAACTTTAATATCTGTCGGTCCGTCAGCCCCGCCTATACTGCCGCTATTTGAGCAACCGGCAATAGCACCTGCACACATAACTGCCGCAATAGACATTGTTAATAGTTTTCTTAAATTTTTCATTTTACATCTTCCTTTCTTTTTGAAGATTAAACAGAAAAACCCTCACGGATATAGATTAATCCATGAGGGCATAGCTTACCTAAATAATAAAAATTTGCTATTCTGTTCTCATCTAATCTGTTATATATTATAATAGATTAGGTGTTATTTTGTCAATAGTGAAATATAAATTAATTATCTGAAATTTAGCTGCATCATTCCCAGCGGTGATGAATACTCAAGCAATCTGTTTTGAATTAACGTCTTTCTGTCACCTTCTGCTATTTGCGGCTGATAATCATTATATTCATCATGACCTGAAATTGTCGCAGGAATAAGTACCATATTATTATCTTCCTGCATTACACCGTCAACGAATGTAAATACTTGACGATATATCACAGTATCCTTATCAGCAGGGTTATTATTTCCTCCAAAACAGAAATTACCCAAACTATATGCAATATATTTACCGTTGTACTTCTCTATTCCCTGAAGTACATGGGGATGAGTACCTATAACAAGGTCTGCACCTAAATCTATCGCCTTATGAGCAAGTTCTTTTTGCTGTTCATTTGGTGTATTAGATTTTTCTTCACCCCAATGTATACTTACTATCACCAGCTGTGCACCAAGACTTTTTACCGAGCCTATAACCTTTTCAAGTTTTTCCGCCTCTGCTTCATTTAATGCGTTTATACCAACCATACCGACATTTATACCGTTTATCTCTTTTATTGCGGTATTTGTACCGATAAAGTTTGAAATACCTGCATCATTTAAATATTTCATTGTATCTGTAAGACTTACATCTCCATAATCTGCACTATGATTATTTGCAAGGTTCGCCGCCTCAACACTGGAACTTGTCAAAATATTTACATATTCAGGTTTACCTCTAAATGCAAACTGCTTATCTGCACGCTGACCTTGATTTGACAGTGTTCCCTCAAAATTTACTATTGTTAAATCGTCCTCCGCAAAAATAGGTGCTACATTTTTGAAAAAATATGAATAGTCATTATTATTTGCCTCAACGTATGAAACAAAACTACCGTCACTCGGTGCATTAATATCAGTTGCAAAAGTACAGTCCCCCACTGCTGTAATTGTTACAGTTCTTACATCCGGTGTATATTCCTCCTCCTTCTTGCCAAACGGATTCACTGCCCCTTCTCTGACAAAAGCAACTACAAATAATACCACCGCAAGAAGTATAACTACTTTTCTTATATTCATTAAACATTCTCCCACTATATTTATAATATAATAATTTTATGATAATTGCACACTTTTGTCAATATTATTTTACAAATTACTGTTTTATCTTGACTATAATTACGCATAAGTATAAAATAAAAGTATATTAAATATGAAAGGGGTTTTTTTCATGAGTAACTTTGAAACAATCGCTCCGGTAGCGGTATTTATCTGTGCTATTCTGGCACTTCTATTTTCATTTATCAATTTCTATTCGGTCAAAAAGAAACCGGAAGGAACTGATAAAATGAAAAGCATAGGAGAAAAAATCAGAAAAGGTGCTATGGCGTACCTTAAAAGACAGTATAAAACAGTCGGTATATTCTTTATCGTAATGTTTATTATACTTCTTGTACTTGCTTTTACAGGACTTTTAAACAAATTCGTTCCTTTTGCATTCCTTACAGGCGGATTTTTCTCTGCTCTATCAGGATTTATAGGAATGAAAATCGCAACTTATGCAAATACAAGAACTGCTAACGGTGCCCAAGAGGGACTTAACAAAGGTCTTAAAATTGCCTTTGCTTCAGGTTCTGTTATGGGTCTTACGGTTGTAGGTCTTGGATTGTTTGATATAAGTGTTTGGTTTATACTATTAAAGTTTGTATTTAAGCTTGATATAAACGACATAATGACTGCAATGCTTACTTTCGGTATGGGTGCAAGCTCTATGGCACTTTTCGCCCGTGTAGGCGGTGGTATATTCACTAAAGCTGCTGATGTAGGTGCTGACCTTGTAGGTAAAGTTGAAGCAGGTATTCCGGAAGATGACCCGAGAAACCCGGCATGTATTGCAGATAACGTAGGTGATAATGTAGGTGACGTTGCCGGTATGGGTGCTGACCTTTACGAATCCTATGTAGGTTCAATCATCTCTTGCGGTGCGCTTGCCGCTGCGGCAGGTCTTGGTTTTAACGGTGTACTTGTACCTATGCTTATTGCTGCTATTGGTATTATTGCTTCAATAATCGGTACATTCTTTGTAAGCACAAAAGAAGGTGCCGACCAGAAATCACTACTTGGCTCATTAAGACGCGGAACTTATATAAGCTCTATTCTTTCAGCAATAGGTGCTGCTGTTCTTATATTCACACTACTTCCTGAAAACTCAAATGTATTCTGGGCAGTTATTTCAGGACTTCTTGCAGGTGTTTTGATTGGTTTCTTCACTGAATACTACACATCAGATTCTTATAAACCTACAAAGAAATTATCAGAATCATCAAAAACAGGTTCTGCTACAATTATTATTGACGGTATAGCTCTTGGTATGTCATCAACTGCAATTCCTGTAATTATAATAGGTATCTCTGTTATAGTAAGCTACTTTACAGCAGGCGGAAGTGACAGTTTTGAGCAGGGACTTTACGGAGTAGGTCTTTCAGCTGTCGGTATGCTTTCAACTCTTGGTATTACCCTTGCAACTGACGCATACGGTCCCGTTGCAGACAATGCCGGCGGTATTGCTGAAATGTCAGGACTTCCTGAAGTTGTAAGAGAAAGAACAGACGCTCTTGATTCACTTGGTAACACCACAGCCGCAACAGGTAAAGGCTTTGCCATAGGTTCAGCTGCCCTTACAGCTCTTGCTCTTATAGTTTCTTACACAGATAAGATTCAAGAACTTGGTGCTAAGCTTGATTTATCAGTTACAAATCCGGCTGTTCTTATAGGTCTGTTTGTAGGTGCTATGCTTCCGTTCCTATTTAGTGCAATGACCATGAAAGCTGTAGGACGTGCGGCACAAAAGATAGTTGTTGAAGTAAGACGTCAGTTTAGAGAAATCAAAGGTCTTATGGAAGGTAAAGCTGAGGCTGATTACGAAACATGTGTTGATATTTGTACAAAGTCATCACTAAAGGAAATGATACTTCCGGCTGCACTTGGTATTTTAGCACCGATAATTGTAGGTCTTGTTCTTGGCTGCAACGGTGTTGTAGGTATGCTTGCCGGTGCCCTTATTTCCGGATTTGCTTTGGCTATTATGATGGCAAACTCAGGCGGTGCATGGGATAATGCTAAAAAGTATATTGAGGCCGGTAATTTCGGTGGCAAGGGTAGTGACAACCATAAAGCTGCTGTTGTTGGTGACACTGTCGGCGACCCATTTAAGGATACATCAGGTCCATCTGTTAATATATTGATTAAGCTTTTATCTATGGTTTCAATCGTATTTGCAGGAATCGTTGTTGCATTCGGCGGTATGGGATTATTCTAATAACTGAAAAATTAAGAGCATACAGACCAAAAGGTTTGTATGCTCATTTTTTATTTCTTTATTTTAAATATTGTTACACTTTGCGGCATGAATTTATATGTAAAAGCGTTTGCATTTAACGGTATTGTTTTCTCTTTCGGATATACTTTTTTCGGTTCATCAAAACTGTTCATATCATCTAAATTGTTGCCGTAAAGTTCTGTAACCACAGCTTCTTCACTACAAACACTCTCTAAAGAAACCTCAACCGTAATTTCACTGTCACGCACATTTACTGCCTTTATATAAACATATTCATCGTCACATCCTGCTGTATAATAAAGTTCCTCCATTACAGGCTGACGGTCAACCGCTTTATTTGCAATTTCTCCGTTAATATAAGATGTAATTTCCCTACCGTTTACCTCAAGACATATATCATATTCTCTGCCAGTCATAACTGAAAATATATTATGGTCAAGACAAGAGCCTCGTCCATTAATCTGTGCATTTATTTCAGTATCCTGGTTCTGCCATCCTCCTATAAACCATTGAATAAAGTTCTTGTCGTCGTGCTTACCAAAATACAGTCTAAAGCCCTTATCACCCATACGTCGTTTAGCTTTAAATTTAATTTTGTAGTGCTTTGAATTAACCTCATCTATAAAACTTTTTCCACCATTGTCAAAGGAAAGATTATCATAATATTTCACGTTACCCGTAACCATATCAGTAATAGAAATATCGTAAAAATCAGCACTGCACCTGTCTGCCTCTATTTCTACCATACCTGTAATACAATCATCACCCATTATCAAGGCATCTCCAAAGTTTTCAGCCTTTACTTCCAGCAAATCATTACCTGTATTATTCATAAACATTTTTTGAACATAATAATTTGCACTGCCGTAAACACGGTAATTATCAAACCATATCATATCAGGCTGCCAATTTACATAATCAGCATTAGCCAAAAGAGGTGCATAGCAAGCAAGTCCGACAGCATGAGCATTATTTTCAAGACCTGTCATATATGCCGCCTCAATAAGTGCATTATAGTATGTATTTCCCCATGTTGCATATTCTCCCAAGAACACCTTAGGTCCGTCAGCGGAGAAATTATCATATCTATGGTAATTAGCTAACATCCACTCAGGTGATGTATAGTAATGCTCATCAACAAAATCAGAGCCATTTTTGCGTGAATTGCTCCAGCCACGTTCATATTCACCGCCGCCAGGGAAAGGTCCTGCCGAGTTAATTATTTTAATATCAGGGTACTTTTCCTTAATAGCTTTATGAAAATAATCATATCTATCCCAAAATCCCTTACCTACCTCTTCATTTCCTATCGCTAAGTATTCAAGATTAAAGGGCTCACTATGTCCCATATCTGCCCTTACTTTTCCCCATTTTGTAGACTTATCACCGTTTGCAAACTCAATTAAATCAAGTGCCTCTTCAATCCATTCACCAAGCTCATCAATAGGTACTGCCTGTTCCATGTGCGGATTATATCCCGCTGGCAGTACAGGCAAAGGCTTAGCCCCTATATCCTCACAAAAAACAAAATATTCATAATAACCTAAGCCTAAAGACTGATTATATCTCCAATTATTTCGTCTTGCCGGACGAGCCGTAATATCGCCTATTGTATTTTTCCAACGGTACATTGAGTTTCTGTCGTCACTATTTAAAGTTCCGTCATGTACAAGACATCCACCGGGAAAACGCATAAACTTAGGTTTCAAATCTGCAAGCATTTGTGCTATGTCTTTTCTCATACCGTTTTCTCTGTTTTTATATGTATTTTTCGGAAAAAGAGAAACGAAATCCATGCAAAACTTACAGCTTTTTGTTACCGTAACAGCAAGAACAGCTGTTACATCAGTTTTGGGAGAAACTATCTCAAATCTATACTTTTTCCACTCATCACCCGTTATATCAAAACTATGTGAAGTAATAGTCGTTCCGTAGGCATCATCTATTGAAACTGTTATACTGCAAACTTCTTTACTTTTTGCATAACAGGAAAATACATAGCTATCACCTTCCGTAACAGCAATACCGCTGTTATATCCCAAGTTTTTAATACCGCATCTTTGTCCATCAGTTTTTATATCAAGTTCAAGATAGTTAGGATTTTTCTTCGAATAAGATGACTTATTTGAAATCATCTGCGATACAGCTGTGCCATAAGGTTCAATTTTTTTCCACGCTGTAAGTGCCTGATATTCTGGATTATCCATAGGCGAAAATTCAAAGGCCCTATTACGCACCAGTTCACCGTAAAGTCCGCCATCTGCCGCATGGTTTATATCTTCAAAAAATATACCGTAAAAATCACTTGTATCTGCAATTTTTTTATCAGTTACCGTTATCTTTTTCATGTCAATCCTCCTTTTTCAAACTTTTCACATTATATCACAGATAAATACCACTGTCCATTTAAGAAAACAGGTATTTTTGTACAGTTTTCTGCAAAAAAAGAACAGCATATGCTGTTCTTTAAAATATTATTCTGCAAAATATACATCTTTATAAACTACGCCCAATTCCAATGCCATATCATGAGTCGGCACTGCAACATCAATATGATACTGACCGATGCCGCTTCCGGTATCTTCTGCTCGTCTGTATCCATATCCATCAATATATACCCAGCTAAGCTTTGGTATAATCTCCGGATTTACCGCAATAGTCTGTCCGGGTATTACCTCTCCTGCCCATGCAGTATACGAACCCCATCCGCCGTTACAAATCGGGCAAGTGCAGTAATGGGTTATTTTAAAATTACCTATATATGCACCATATTGCGTTTGCGGATCTATCGGGGTACTTTGTTCCTCTTTTGCTGCATACGGTCCTTCGCCGTGATTTGCAATTATAGTAAGTCCTTCAGGCTGAGTAATTTCGTCCGGAATTGCAACTGAGGCACATAATTCCTCCTGATTCCAGCTTACCTCAAGCCCAAACATTTCCATAGAGTCACGCATAGGTATCATAAGAGTACCGTCCTCTATAAAAATAGCCTTTGAAAGCATTTCATAGTTTTTACCCATCGGCACATTATCCCCGTCCGAATCGGTAAAATTATAACGTATAACAGCCTTACTGGAATTTAGCGTAATAGCCGCCGTAATGCTTGTCGGAGTAAGGTCAAGACCATATCCTTTAACTTTACTTATAAGCTCGGCTGCATATCTTTCGACAGGCTTATCTGAATTAGCATCAGCTTTTAATGTTAAAAGTGCCGTTTGAGTAGGTTGATCCCACTCAACAGTCATACCTGCCGCCTGTGCCATATCTCTTGCCGGTGTAAGAGTACGGCTGTCAATTTGCATCGGTTTCATTTTCGTAAACGAAACATATTCCGTATTATTTGATGCTATTGAATACATTTTAACCGATATATCAGGCTGTGCATTTGCAGTAACTCCCATAAATGTAAAAACTACTGCAGTTAGTACACCTATTCTCTTCGGTATTTTCATAAAATTCCTCCTACTCTCTTTCTACGGTTCTTACCGTATAGGATTTGTTGAGTTCATCATTTGTTGTTTATTAAATTTATTCGTTATAGTTATTATAAAGTACAATATCAGTAGCTATTCCGTCAATTACTCTTGCAAACATGTAATTATAGCTGTAATCACCGTTTACTACATCAACACTTCCTGTATCGTTAAAGCTATTTGACGGGATAGTTGTAATTATATCAGCTACTGAACCAATTTCAAGTCTGTCTTCTTTAGCCGACATATCGCATGTATAAACAAGAGAATCACTGCTTACTGTAACTTCTATACCTGTATCTTCACTGCCAGTTTTGTTTATAAGAGTCACATTATTACCGTTTTTCTTTCCTATAAGACCGAAAACATATTGGTATCTGTCGCTTGATGGTTTTTCGCCGTATTTCATAAGTTTCCACTGTCCTGCGACACTGTTTCCATTTTCTGTTACAAGCTTCTCAAAATTTGTACCAAAATCAGTATCTGACGTTACAATGTCCTCTTCCTGCGGTCTATACAGAAAATTGATTTTATTTACGGTATCACCTGCTATATTGGCTGTTAAAGTAATAACATCGCTTTCCTCTAAACTTTGAGCTGTCTGACCTTTCATATATTCATAAGCTGACGGAGCAGTTGCTATTTCAAGCTCTGTTTCAACTCCCACTGTCATTTCTTCGCCGTGATAAAGAATAGTAACACCGTAATAATCTCCGTCCTCGTTAGATCTTAAATCTACCTCTTTCACAACTGCCGGAGCGTTAAGTGCATCGACCTCTTTTTCGTAAACTGAAGGATAATCCTTATCTGCCGGTTTTTCTGTCGGAGCCGGTGTTGATTGCGGAGTTTCAGTCGGAGCAGTTGTCGGTGACGGTGTAGATATAGCCTCAGGAGCCTGTGTAGCTGCCACATTAATATCATCAAATTCCTTTGTATCAACAAAATAAACTCTCTTTTTCATCTGTACAAATTCATCAGGAATATCGGCTTTGAAACTGCCGTCCTCTGACTTATATATATTACTGTAACATAATTTACCATCGTTATCATAACAAGATACTATTGCAATTTTGTTTCCTGCTTTTTCAAAAGTTACCGCTGTGCCGTCATAAACAGCATCAACTCCGGCAGCATATACAGTGCCGGACATAATCGTAGCCGCTGTAAGGACTGATAAAATAAACTTTTTCATGTTAATCTCTTCCTTTCTATTTATTTTGAAATATATGAAGTGACGAACTGTTTTGCACATCTTGCACTTCGTCCGCCGTAATTCATTTGCCATACTACTGCTTTTTTCTCAATATCTGCATTCATTTCTATTCCGTACCTTTTCAGCATTTCAGATACAATATGCAAATATTCTTTCTGGTTTGGAGCCGAGAACACAAGGCTTATACCAAAACGCTCTGAAAGTGACAATGTTTCCTGCATCTGGTCATTAACGTGTACTTCGCCGCCCTGTCTGTCAGCCCAATTTTCTCTTATCAAATGACGTCTGTTTGATGTAGCATAAATAAGAACATTTGTAGGATTAGCCTGAAGCTGTCCTTCCATTGCCACCTTTAACGCTCTGTACTCTGTTTCATGTGACTCAAAAGTTAAATCATCAAGGAAAATTATGTACTTATTAGGGCTTTGAGCAAATTTCTTTGAAAGTTCCGGTATATCCTTTATACAGTGCTTTGGCATTTCGACAAGTCTTAGTCCTTTATCACTAAACATATTTAAAAGTGCCTTCACTGATGAAGATTTACCTGTACCTCTGTCACCAAACAACAATACATTATTTGCCATTTTACCGTCTACAAATGCACTTGTGTTATCTATTAGTACTTGTTTTTGATACTCTATACCCACAAGGTCATCAAATGTAATAGTGTCTGTTTCTGAAACACCGACAAGCTCGCCGTCATACTTAAATGCTGCATATTTTGAAAGTATACCGCTGCCTAAAGTCCTGTAATGTTTAATTAAAAGATCAAGCAAGTTCTTTGCTGATGCGGCAGACGTTATCTTTCTTATAGAATGTACATACCCATCATAAAAACCTATTTCATTACCGGAAGGTACATATTTAATCTGTGTTGAAAACAATTTTTTGTATATCTGTTCTATATCAAACATAGCAAGCCTATATAAATCATCTCCTATGTTCTTACCTGCCTGTGCAAGTCGTGACAAAATATTATCATCACATGCAAGACGTACAGCAACATATTCCTTTATAGCACTTTCCGTAACTCCCTCTGTCTCGGAAAACTCAATTATACTTCGTAAAACAGTTACATTGTCCTTTTCAAGAATACCGCATATACACGGATCATCCTCTATCTTATTGAATATGAATAATTCCAACTTCTTCACCTTCCAAATATACATATCTTATTTTATTATATCATACCTCTTTCTATAATGCAACGAATTTATACCAATTACCATTTTATGTAAACTAAATTGTTTGTTTTATATAATTTAAGAAATTTTTCTGTTTTTTATATTGCTAATTCACCAAAAAATGTTTATAATTAAAGTAGTTAAAAAAGAAAGGAAAAGGAGATTATGGAAGAAATAAAAAATATGATAGAGACAGGTAAAACTGCTCTCGGTATAGAACTTGGTTCAACACGAATTAAGGCTGTCCTTACGGACTCAAACAACAATCCCATAGCGTCCGGTAATTATGACTGGGAAAACCGCCTTACAGACGGTATATGGACATATACTCTTGAAGATATATGGACCGGCATTAAAACCAGCTATAAGAATATGGCTGATGACGTAAAGGAAAAATACGGAACTGATATAACAACTATCGGTGCAATAGGATTCAGTGCAATGATGCACGGATACATGGCGTTTGATAAAGATAAAAATTTGCTTGTACCATTCAGAACATGGAGAAACAGCATTACAGGAGAGGCTGCAGAGGAACTTTCAAAACTGTTTGACTTTAACATTCCTGAACGCTGGAGCATAGCACATTTGTATCAGGCAATTTTAAATAATGAACCACATATTAGTGATATTACATATCTTACCACACTTGCAGGATACGTACACTGGAAGCTTACAGGCGAATTTGTACTTGGCATAGGTGAAGCATCAGGTATGTTCCCTATTGATAGTGCAAATAGAAACTACAACGCAGAGATGATTGAAAAATTCGATAACCTTTCTTCTAAGAAAGGCTTTTCACAAAATATTATTGACCTTCTTCCAAAGGTGCTTGTTGCAGGAGATAAAGCCGGCACACTTACTGATGAAGGTGCAAAACTCCTTGACGAGTCAGGCAAATTAAAATCAGGTATTCCGCTATGTCCACCGGAGGGTGATGCAGGAACAGGTATGGTAGCAACCAACAGCATTACTAAACGTACAGGTAATGTTTCTGCCGGTACATCTGTATTTGCTATGGTAGTCCTTGAAAAACCTCTTGAAAAGGCATATCCTGAAATTGATATAGTTACTACTCCTTGCGGTGATGACGTTGCTATGGTGCATGTTAATAACTGTACATCAGACTTAAACGCATGGGTAAATATTTTCCGTGAATTTGCCGATGAAGCCGGTTTACAAATCAGTATGCCTAAACTTTACGATATGCTTTATTTTAAGGCACTCGAAGGCGACAAAGATTGCGGCGGACTTCTTTCATACGGATATTTCTCCGGTGAAAATATTACTCACATGAGCGAAGGACGTCCTATGTTTGTAAGAACTCCTGACAGTAAGTTTAACCTTGCAAATATGATGAGAACACATCTTTATTCATCTCTTGCAACACTAAAGCTTGGTATGGATATTTTGTACAAGGAAAATGTACAAATAGACAAAATGTTCGGTCACGGCGGATTATTTAAAACAAAGGATGTAGGTCAGAGTTTTATGGCAGCTGCTATAAACACACCTGTTTCACTTATGGAAACAGCCGGTGAAGGCGGTGCATGGGGTATTGCACTTCTTGCATCTTATATGAATACAAAACAAAATGGTGAAACTCTTACTGATTTCCTTAACAACAAAGTATTTGCAGGCGGAAGCGTTTATACCCTTGAACCTAAAGCAGATGATGTAAAAGGATTTAACGAATTTGCAAAAAGATATGCAGATGGCTTACCGATAGAAAAGGCTGCCGTAGAAAATATGAAATAATTACAGGGAGGATTTAATAATGCTTGAAGAACTAAAAAAAAGAGTATATGAAGCTAATATGCAGCTTCCAAAACACGGACTTGTTACATTTACATGGGGTAATGTAAGCGAAATTGACAGAGAAAGCGGTCTTTTCGCTATAAAACCATCAGGTGTTGATTATGATAAACTTACACCTGATGATATGGTAATAGTTGACCTTAACGGAAACAAAGTTGAAGGTAAATACAACCCATCATCAGATACTGCAACACACGTTGAGCTTTATAAGGCTTTTAAAGACATCGGAGGTATAGTGCATACACATTCACCTTGGGCAACAAGCTGGGCACAAGCCGGCAGAGGTATTCCTTGCTATGGTACAACACACGCTGACTACATGTATGGTACAATTCCCTGCGTAAGAAATCTGACAAAAGAAGAAATCGACGAAGCATACGAAAAAAATACAGGTGTGCTTATAGTTGACTATTTCAAAGACAAAGACTACGTTGCAATGCCTGCTGTTCTTTGTAAAAATCATGGTCCTTTTACTTGGGGTAAGGACGGTATGGAGGCTGTTCATAATGCCGTTGTACTTGAAGAAGTTGCAAAAATGGCTGCACGTACAGAAAAAATCAATTCAGAAGTTAAAGAAGCTCCTCAGGAACTTCAAGATAAGCACTATTACAGAAAACACGGTGCTAACGCTTACTACGGTCAAAAATAATAAATTATATTTGGGAGGTAAATAAAATGATTGGTTCTATTTATAAAAAAACACTTAATATCCTTGCAAAAGTACCTGTAAAACTTTGGGGATTATCACTTCTTGCATCTTTACTTTCAATAATTGTTACTCTTTTCGGTATATTACCGATTATAACAATCCCTGTAAACGCAGTTATAAGTGCAGGAACTGCATACATGTTCCTTACAGCTTACAGAGGACAAGATGTTGATTCAAAGCATCTTTTTGCAGGTTTTAAAAATTTCAAACACGTTGCCGGCGGTATGTGCTGGATGTACCTTTGGATATTCCTATGGTTCCTTATCCCTATCGCAGGTATAGTTCTTGGTGTTATTAAATCATTATCTTATGCTTACACCCCTTACATTCTTATGGAGGATAAAGATATAAGTGCCTTTGATGCACTTAAAAAATCAATGGAAAAGACACGCGGAATAAAAGGTCAGCTTTTCGGTGCACTTTTTATTGTTCCGATTGCATATATAATTGTAGCTTTTGTATTGTCAATACTTTCAATGATTCCGATAGTAGGTTACCTATTTGCATCTTTGTATGGTCTTGTTGCTATTGTGTATTCATTACTTGCACCATTATTCCTTGGTCTTGTAGCTGCAGGATTCTACAATGATGCAAAAGCTATGCCATCGTTTGCATATAAAGCACCAACAGCTCCATATCAACCACCGGTACAGCCTCCGGTACAAACCCCAGTTCAGCCACCTCAGCCACCGGTACAAAATCCCGATCCTGTATGTAAAGTTTGCGGAACAGCTAACTATGAGGGAGCGAAATTCTGTAAAAAATGTGGTTCTAAGTTAGATTAATAAAACAAATTACTAAAACTCAAACACCCCCAAGTATATTACTTGGGGGTGTATTTTTTAATTAAATCTTTTTTATTTTATTGCTTCTTTTAATTCGTTAACTTTATCAGTTTTTTCCCAGCTTACTCCAAGATCCTCACGTCCCATGTGACCGTAGGCTGCAAGTTTTCTGTAAATCGGCTTTCTAAGGTCAAGCTCTTTTATAATTGCATGAGGTCTTAAATCAAATACTTTTGCAATAGCAGCTTCTATCTTCTCTTCCGGAACGGTATTTGTACCAAAAGTATCAACCATTATAGAAACAGGATGTGCAACACCTATTGCATAAGCAAGCTGAACTTCACATTTTTTAGCCAATCCTGCCGCAACAACATTTTTAGCAACCCATCTTGAAGCATAAGCTGCACTTCTGTCAACCTTTGTCGGGTCTTTACCTGAAAATGCACCGCCGCCGTGTCTTGCATAACCGCCGTAGGTATCAACTATAATCTTTCTTCCTGTAAGTCCGCTGTCACCGTTAGGGCCTCCAACAACAAATCTGCCTGTTGGGTTTATAAAGAACTTTGTATTCTCATCAATTAAGTTTGACGGTACAGTCTTTAAAATTACTTCTCTTTTTATATCTTCTCTTAACTTTTTAATATCAACATCAGGTGAATGCTGACTTGATACAACAACTGTATCAACTCTTACAGGCATATCATCTTCATATTCAACCGTAACCTGAGTCTTACCGTCCGGGCGAAGATAATCTAAGACACCGTCCTTACGCACTTCTGTAAGTCTTTTTGCCATTTTGTGAGCCAGAGAAATCGGCATCGGCATAAGTTCAGGAGTTTCGTCACAGGCATAACCAAACATCATCCCCTGGTCACCTGCACCTGTTGAATTTTCGTCATCGTTTCCGCCCTCTTCGCGGTTTTCATAACCTGAATTTACGCCTTGTGCTATATCCGGTGACTGCTCGTCAATCGCCGTAACAACTGCACAAGTTGTACCGTCAAATCCGTATTTTGCTCTATCATAGCCTATATCAAGAACAACTTCTCTTGCAAGTTTAGGAAAATCAACATAACATGAAGTTGTTATTTCACCCATAATTGAAATTATACCTGTTGTACAAGTTGTTTCACAAGCAACTCTTGCAGTAGGATCTTCTGCGATTATAGCGTCCAGTATTGCATCAGAAATCTGGTCGCATATTTTATCGGGATGTCCTTCTGTAACTGACTCCGAAGTAAATAATCTTTTGCTCATTTCCTTCATTTCCTTTCATAGTATTAGTTTCCACATATATTCTATCTCAAACACTATGAAAAGTCAATGATAACAATTAAAAAACCTCTTAAATCGTCAAAATACCCTCTTCTGTTTCAATTAGAAGGAATATTTCTTCTTCACGTCCGTTATCAGCATTTACATACACTATAAAGTTTTTGCCGTTAAATGAACCCTTAAATTCATAACATAAAACTTCACGCATACTGTCTTTAGGCACAAGTGCCATTCCTGCTGATGTGACATCAAGCCCTGTGGAAATTTTCGAGCGCGCTTCATCTTCAGAAATTTTAGGCTGTGCCAAATCCCTTTGTGTATGGTTCATTAAATAACCATTCGTTTCAACACCCACTATCTCACCTGTGTCAAGTGCAACTTTTACCTTTACAAGGTCACTGTAACAAGTAACATTGTCCTGCATGTAGGCATAATTAAGTGTTGCAACTCCTCCTGACTTATCATAGTAACTGCTCTGCATGCTGTAAAAACCGTTTTCTTGTAAAAACTGCGATGCCTTTTCCTGTGCCTGTTTAATAGTTAGGTTTTCTTCGTTTGTCATTCGGCTGTTAAGATATGATAAAACAAAACCGCCTTTTTTAGTAATGCTTATTGAAATCTGTCCGTCGTCTGTATCCTTTCTGAAGGTATATGACTGAATTGCTGTATTTTCAGATAGTCCTTCAAAAATAAGACCGTTTCCCATATCTCCTAAAAATGCCTCTGCTCTGTTTAGTGCCTCTTCCTGTGATATGTCCGAAGCATTTTTAAGCATTACTGATTCTCTGTTTTCTATATGCTCTGAAAATGGACCGTCATAGATAAGCGACGGGTATTCTTCAAATGATTTTTCTACATTTTCAAGGTCTGTAAATATATCTCCTCCTGCCGCATCTGCAACAATCTCTCCGCTTGGATGTTTTTGGTCAGCAGAAATTTTTACTTCACCGCTGTAAATTTTTGTCTGAATATCAGAAAGACTTTTCTTCAAATTTGCCGCATATTCATTTAACGATGCAAGATTATCATACTCTTCCTGTGATATTTCTTCACCGTTTATCATTGACTGTGACAAAACATAAGTGTAATCGCCTACTTGTGATAAGAATTTTGATGTGTTTTCAAGCTGCACCTGCGAAGTCGGCAGCTGACCAAGACATGACTTTGCCTCTGCTGACTGACGGAAAATATCACTTGATAGCTTAGCAAGCTGTGACGGACTTTTTGTAAGCTGTGCCTTACTTAAAAGTGTGTCAATATTATCCACATATTCAACAAGGTCATAAAATGCTCTGTTATATTGATTTTCAGTTGTTATTTCAAGTGCCTTAGCATTTTTTGAAGCTGTAAAGCCCCACACAAGTGCTGCTATAAGTCCTGAAATAAGTGCCGCATACAGCCAAATGTGTATTGTTTTTGTTCTTTCCATTTATGCCAATCCTTTCTTATTTACAAAATCTGTGTTTACCAATCTGCACAATTAAAGGACGTGACCAAATCCATTCATTGGTTGCAGTATCTGGATTAAAGTAGTATATAGCACCGCCTGTTGGGTCCCAGCCGTTGAGTGCATCACTGCACGCCTTATAAACAGTTGAATTTTCATCAATAGGCACGTTTATCTGACCGTCACTTACGGCTGTAAATGCACCGGGCTGATAAATAACACCTGAAATGGTATTGGGAAAAGAAGCGTGACGCACCCTGTTTAATATAACGGCTGCCACTGCAACTTGTCCTTCATAAGGTTCTCCCCTTGCCTCACCGTTTACGGCTCTTGCAAGCAGCTGTTTGTCATTATCTGACGCATTTACGGCATAAGCTGTTTGATTTTCATTGTCCGGCATCATGTAAATGAACGCAGCAGCCGCAATAACTATTACAAGTACGGCAGACAGTATTTTTTTCATAAAACTTCCTCCTTGTGATTTTTTATTTATTATTTCCTTTTCTTCGCAAAAAATATGTATTGATAAAGAAAAAATGTTAATACTTAGAAATGAAACGCGTTTACATAATTTAATTGTGAGGTATTTTTTATGAATAAAATAATTGCAGCCTTTACATTAGCTCTATGTATAACAATACTTATGGCATCATATTCCGACAGTGTTCAAGCAGATTTACAGAATAATCTTGTAAGACTTCATATTATAGCAAACAGCGACACTGACACTGACCAGGCAGTAAAACTTAAAGTAAGGGACGCTGTACTTAAGCGTGCTATGGAATTATCAGAAAACGGCAGCGACGGAATTATCAAAAATCTTAACGAAATCGAAAAAACTGCTCAAAAGGTACTTTATGAAAACGGCTTTAACTATGAAGCCAAGGCTCAATACGGCAAATTTGCATTTCCAGAAAAAAGCTATAAATCAATTACACTTCCTGCCGGTGATTACTACGGTGTAAGGATTGTCCTTGGTGAAGGAATAGGTCAAAATTGGTGGTGTGTTATGTATCCACCGCTATGCTTTAACGAAAACAACGAGGTAAAATTAAGCGAAAAAAGTGAATCACTTTTACGTGAAAATCTTGATGAAAACACATACGATATAATCACAGAAAAAAACGGCGAAATTGTAGTAAAATTTAAAGTAGTAGAAATATTTCAGGAATTAAAACAAATTCTTTTACAAAAAGGCGTGTAGAAAAATCTACACGCCAAGTTCCATTGCTCCGCAAAGAATAATTCTTGCATTTTCTTCATACACATCGCAGAGCATACTCATCGGCAAAGGATTTTTACCATATCCTATCTCTACTGTAAAGCCCTCTTTGCCAAACTCCTTTATAAACCAATCCTTACAACCTCCAAAAGACGCAGTACCCTTTGGAATACATACAGCATAACCGCTTTCCTTTGCCATTTTCTGAGCGGTTTCAAGTGATTTTGCACCGGCAAGCCCGTCAAAATCGTAGTAAATTTCACGTCCCTGACTGTGAAACGCAAGAAGCATATCAAATTTTTCTTTTCTCACCAGTTCCACTACTGCCTTTGTTTCCGGTTCAGATTCAGGATATTCACCGCTAAATTTGGTTGGAGATGGTTTTGTTGCAACCATTCCCCAATTAGCATCAAAATTGTGGTTTATATCCACGCCTCTTGCATTTGCCTGCCATACATTATTAAAACTATGTATCCCTACCATACTTATAAGCTTTCTATGATACTCATTAGTTATATCAAGTCCGTTTACGGCTATATCCACTCCGTCGGGATTTACCATAGGAATAACGTATAATGTAACATTATCATAAATTGATGAAACATCATATCCGAAATATTCCTTTTTTTCCTCCACTGCATCTATATACTCTCTTATAAAACGCATTAAAAAAGCCGACGTTAAATATTCAAGTCCATGGTATGCACCGCTTAAAAAAAGTTTTTTATTTCCGTTACCTATTTTAACACATAATATATCTTTACCCATAATGCTTTTGCCTGCTGAAAATATCTTAACTTTCCTCTCCTTTATACTTTCCGCCTCACGCAGTAAATCTGAATAATCATATCCCATTTTATTACCTCCGTCCTTTTTAATACAAAATATGTACTCGCTAAATGGTTTATGATGATTTTGTTGACAAGTATATAAAAATGTTATAAAATTACTTCTAAGCAGTAATCGGAGGGTTAATATATGAAAAGAATTGTATCAATCCAGGATATTTCCTGTTTCGGCAAGTGCTCACTTACTGTTGCACTTCCTATAATTTCAGCAATGGGTATTGAAGCCTGTCCTGTTCCCACCGCCGTATTATCAACCCATACAGGCGGTTTTACAGGTTATACTTATCGTGATTTAACAAGTGACATTCCTAATATCGCAAAACACTGGAAAAATATCGGCGTTAAATTTGACGCAGTATCAACCGGGTATCTCGGTTCATTTGAACAGATTAAAATTGTATCTGATTTTTTTGATGACTTTAAAACAGAAGATAACCTTATAATAGTAGATCCAGTTATGGGCGACAAGGGAAAATTTTATACAGGTTTTGACAAGTCATTTGCATCAGAAATGAAAAAGTTATGCAAAAAAGCTGATGTTATCCTTCCAAATCTAACCGAAGCCGCCCTTTTGCTTGATGAAGAATATGTAGAAAAAGGCTATGACGAAGAATTTATTAAAAAAAAGCTTATAAGACTTTCAAAGCTTGGTTCAAAGATAGTAGTTTTAACAGGTGTAAGCTTCAATGAAAATTCACAGGGTGTTATGTCATACAACAGCGAAACAGGTGAATTTTCTACCTATTTCGGTGATAATATCCCAGGCTACTATCATAGTACCGGAGATGTATTTTCAAGTACACTTTGCGGTGCATTAGTAAAGGGATTTGATATGGGAAAAGCCGTTAAAATTGCTGTAGATTACACTGTTGACTGCATTAAACATACGATAGGTCACGAAAAAGAGCATTGGTACGGAGTATGTTTTGAAGAATGCCTTGGTGACCTTATGAAAATGATAAAATAAAAACAGTGTTTCATTAATTTGAAACACTGTTTTTATTTTTACATTTATTGCAATAACCGTATATTTCAAGCTTATGTCCCGTTACTGTAAAACCGTCAATATCAGCAGTATGCACAGGGCAATGGTCTATGTATCTCATACTTTTACAGCCAAGGCATATTGCATAATGATGATGTTTTTCAGTGACAATGTCATAATAAAATTTATCACTGTCCTGGATAGTATGTTTAGCTAAAATATGCTTATTACAAAGCGTTTCCACCGTTCTGTATACCGTGGACAAAGACATTTCATTCACACGTGAATGTATATCCTCTGCTGTAATCGGTCCAGATGACGATAAAAGTACCTCCATAACAGCAATACGCTGTTTGGTACATTTAAGTCCGGCAGATGATAGTGTTTTTTGTATATCCATTCTATCACCTTCTCCTTTTGCCTGTTATGACACTTAGTATAACAAGGAAAATAACACCTAAAAGAACGATTGTTCCACCCGGACGCAAATCAGGTATATAATAGGACATAAACAGTCCTGCAATAGTAAATAATTCTGCAAAAAGTACCGCTAATAAAATAGTTTGTTTATAGCTTTTAGCAATCATCATCGCCGATGCAACAGGTATTACAATAAGCGACGAAATCATAAGTGCCCCAACAATTCTTGACGCAACCGATACAGTAACCGCAGTAAGTACCATAGTAATCATATTAATTGCTCCAACAGGTACTCCCGCAAGTTTTGATGCTTCTTCATCAAATGTAACAAAGAACAGCTCTTTATAAAGGAGCATTGAAACCACCATAACAATTACTCCCAAAACTATTGTAAGGTACATTTCAAAATCAGAAATAGCTACAATAGAACCGAAAAGGAAGCTGTTTAGATTACTTGAGCCCTTTGTAATATACCCTGACAAAACAGCCGTAAGACCGATACCTGCCGACATAACGACAACTGTTGCAATTTCGGAATACTTACCGAATACCCGCCTTAAAAGTTCAATTCCAAACACTGCTATTACTGAAAATATTACCGCTCCTAAAATAGGGTTTATACCCAAAAGCAATCCAAAAGCTATTCCGGCAAGGGCTGAATGTGATGTTGCGTCACCTATGGCAGAAAGACGTTTTAATACTATCGGTGTACCGATACAAGGTGCTATGACAGCTATAATAACAGCTACCAAAAAAGCTTTTTGCATAAAACCGTACTGAAAAATCTCAAGCATGATGATGCACCCTCTTTCCGGCAAATATATCATTAACTTCTGCTACTGTAAGGTCATTTCGGCTTACAAATTCACCGTTACCGTGTTCACAGAAAATTAAAAGCTTATTTGACACTCTGACAAGTTCCGGTGTATCGTGATTTGTCATTATAATTGTCATTCCCTGTTTATTAAGCTCGCATATAATATCCATAATTTGTTTTACTGATTTTGCATCAACTCCGACAGTCGGTTCATCCATCAGTAAAAGCTCCGGCTCTGATATTAATGCTCTTGCAATAAATATCCTCTGCTGCTGACCGCCTGAAAGTTTTCCTATAAGTTTGTTTTCAAAGCCTGCCATACCGACCTTATCAAGAACCTTTTTAAGTTTTTCGTTGTCTTCTTTTGTATATCTTTTAAATAGTCCCTTACGGCTGTAAAGATTTGCCATAACTACTTCCCTGACAGTTGCCGGAAAGTCACTGTTAAAGGAATTCGCCTTTTGTGAAACATATCCTATTTTAAAATTATCCTTAAATTTTGATAAATCCTCACCAAAAAGATTTATTTCTCCCCTGTTAAATGGAAGTATTTTTAAAATTATTTTAATAAGTGTACTTTTACCTGCACCGTTAGCACCTATTATCCCTAAAAAATCACCCTTTTTCAAAGTGAAACTTACATCACGAAGTACAGATGTATCGGTGTAGTCAAAATATAAATTTTTAACATTTAAAATCTCATTATCCATTATATCAAACCCTTTTTAAGTTCCTGAAGATTGGCGTTCATAACTGTTAAATAATCTCTGTTTTCTGAGTCTGTTTCAAAGGTACAAAGTTCAAGGGATAAAACACCTGCTTCATCTGCCACCGCCGCCGCAGTCTTATCACTGCCGTTTGGATCATAGAATATACCCTTTGCACCATCTACTTTAATCATGTCAACCACCTGTGCCATCTGTGACGGTGACGGGTCGCTTTCACCCTGTACACCTTCAAGGGCAACCTGTTCCATTCCGTAGTCACGGCACAAATACCCGTATGCACCGTGAGTAACAAACAGTTTTTTGCCGCTTAGTCCTGCGTTTTTATATTCCTCGTCTAAAAGGTCAAGCTTTGTTTTATATTCATCTGTACGTTTAATATAGTTTTCTGCATTTTCACTGTCTGATTCTGAAAACGCACTGCATATTGCATCTATCTGTGATTTTGCATTTTCAATGCTTAGCCATACATGTGGATCACTTTCATCTACGCTAAGTCCCTTTGAAGTTTCAACTACCTTTACGCTTTCAGGAAGTGTTGAGGCAATATCTTCTGCCCACTCCTCCATACCGTTGCCGCTGTATATAAACACATCACATTCTGATAATTTTGCCATATCCGCCGCTGACGGTTCAAAATGATGTGCTTCACCGCCTGCGGGTACAATATTAGTAAGTTCAATATCATCACCGCCGACTGTTTTTGCAAAATCATACATTGCGTAAAATGATGTATATACCTTTAGTTTGCCACTGTCTGCTGTTTCACTTCCGCATGACGTCATCATAACAGCCATCAACATAGCTGTCATAAATATTATAATTTTTTTCATAAAATATTCCTCTCTGTTTTATTTAGCTTCAAACCAACTCTTACCTACTGACATATCAACTTTAAGCGGAACTTTAAGCTCCATAGCTCCCTGCATTTCCTCTGACAAAATCTTTTTAACAATGTCAACCTCATCCTTATGTGCTTCAACAATAAGTTCATCGTGTACCTGAAGTATAAGACGTGATTTTAATCCCTCGTTTATAAGCCTGTTATCCACCCTTACCATTGCAAGTTTTATAATGTCAGCCGCCGTACCCTGTATCGGTGTATTAAGTGCCACACGTTCACCAAACTGACGTATATTAAAATTCGGTGATTTAAGTTCAGGAATGTATCGTATTCTATTCATGAGTGTTTTTACATATCCGTCCTTTTTCGCCTGTTCCTTAATAGTTTCCATATAATTTCTGACACCGTGATACTTTTCAAGATAACCGTCAATATATGCCTTTGCCTCTTTTACGCTTATATGCAAATCCTGTGACAGTGAAAACTCACCTATACCGTAAACTATTCCGAAATTTACAGCCTTTGCACTTGAACGCTGTTCCTTTGTAACTTCGCTAAGGGGAATGCCAAGCACCTGCGACGCCGTAACGGCATGAATATCCTCGCCGTTTTTAAAAGCATTTATCATTGTTTCATCTTCTGCAATATGTGCAAGCACTCTAAGTTCAATCTGTGAATAATCCGCATCTACAAGCAAATAATCCTCAGGTGCTACAAACATCTTTCTTATTTCACGGCCAATCTCAGTTCTCGTAGGTATATTTTGAAGATTAGGTTCTGTTGATGAAAGACGTCCTGTAACAGTAACTGTCTGTGTAAATACAGAATGTATCCTATGGGTTTTCGGATTAACCACTGCACTAAGTCCGTCACAATAGGTACTTTTAAGCTTTGAAAGCTGACGATACTCCGTAATAAGATTTATTATCGGGTGTTTATCCTTTAACTTATCAAGCACATCTGCATTTGTTGCATATCCCGTTTTTGTTTTCTTTACAGGCTTTAAAGAAAGTTTTTCAAACAGAATTACGCCAAGCTGTTTAGGTGAATTAATGTTAAATTCCTCACCTGAAAGTAAATATATCTCCTTTGTAAGCACATCTATTTTTTCGGCTAATTTATCGGTAAATTCCTTTAACTGATTATCGTCTACCAAAAAACCATTCATCTCAATATGTGCAAGTACCGTAACAAGCGGAAGTTCTATTTCACGATACAGTTTTTCCTGTCCGTTTTCCTTTATTTTTTCCTGTATTTTTTCGTTAAGTTTTCCAAGTGCAACTGCACATTTTGCAGTATATTCACCTCTGTTACCCTCATCATCGTCAAGAAGTGAAAGCTGTTTATCCTGCGGTTTTTCAATCTCAATGCCAAAATACTGCGATGTAAGTTTTTCTATTGTGTACTCACTTCTTGCAGGGTCTACAAGATATGCACTTATTGCCGTGTCATCGCATATATTTTTTATATTACCCTTTAACTTTACAATGCTTTCCTTTGCGTCAAACATAATTTTTTTGATTTTTTCGTTTTCAAGAAAGCTTTTAATTTCATTACTGTCCTCTATTATAAAGGCTTCGTTTCCAATTCCCACCGTAACAGTTGATACACCATTACCGCTAAAATCAATAAATACCGTAACTGCATCGCCGTTTTCAAGCTTTGATAAATCCAACCCGCCAATTTTATAAGAAAAATCCTTAAAAATATCCTCTTCCGTATTTTCCGAATCGCCGGCAGATAAATCAAGTTTCTTTATAATACTGTTAAGTTCAAGCCTTTTTAAAATATCGTAAAGTTCACCGCATGATGAAAAATCGGTAAATATACAATCCTCTTTATTAAATTCAATCGGAACATTTATATCTATTGTTGCAAGTTCCTTTGACATAAACGCCATATCACGTCCGTCCTTTAATTTTTGAAGCATTGCTCCCTTTAAACCTATTTCATCAATATGGTCATATATATATTCAATGCTATGATGTTTTTCGATAAGGCTCATTGCCGTTTTTTCACCAATGCCCTTAACTCCCGGTATATTATCCGACGGGTCACCCATAAGTGCTTTAACATCAATAAATTCCTTAGGAGTAACATTATATTTTTCCTTTACGGCCTTATCATCATATATAATTGTTTCGTTATATCCTGACTTTGTAACAGTTAATATTACCTTTGTTTTATCACTTGCAAGCTGTAAATCGTCCTTATCACCTGTTGCAATAAAACAGCTTATATCACTTTCTTCACATATCTTAGCAACAGTACCTATTATATCGTCTGCTTCGTAACCCTCTTTTTCAAGTATAGTCACATTCATAGCCCCTAAAACGTCCTTTGCAAGAGGCATCTGCACCGAAAGTCCCTCAGGCATAGGTTTACGCTGTGCCTTATATCCTTCATATTGCTTATGACGAAAAGTCGGAGCTTTAACGTCAAATGCCGCACAAATATAATCCGGCTTTTGTTCTTTTATTAATTTTAATAGTATATTTAAAAATCCGTATATTGCATTAGTCGGTGTACCGTCTTTTGCAGATAAATACCTGACGCCGTAAAATGCACGGTTTAAAATACTGTTTGAGTCGATTATAAGTAACTTTTTCACACTTATACCTCCGTTCTAATTGCGAATTATTCGCAATTAAATTTATTTTACCTTTATTATGTTTATTTGTCAATAGTTGTTCACAATTTGTTCATAAAATAAACCATTTCTGTTTACATTTAATTCATACCAGTGTCAAAAGTGTATTGTAAGATATAATCACAGTAAAGATAACAGTATGAAAGAGAAATGAATTGACAATAATTATTATAAGGGACAGGAGGATGACCTAAAATGAAAAAATACCCTTATACAGAATCAACTGATTTAATTATTTACAATGAAAAACCGAAAAAAGAAAAGAAACCGCATATTGTTCTAACAGCCGTATGTTCAGCACTTGCAGCAAGCGTATTTACAGCAGCAGTGTTCGGTACAGGCATGTACTTTACGATGAAAGACAACAATCAGTCAGTCGGTGCTTCCAATCAAGCAGCACAAATGGCTCAAACTGATTCAAATACAACTTCAAATGCACAGCTTACAGCTTACAACAATGGTAAACAAGTTCTTACAATACCGGAAATTGCCACAAAAGTTGGTCCGAGTGTAGTAGGTGTTATAAACAAAACAACACTTTCCCCTCAAAAGTATTATGACCCGTTTACCGGAAGATATTACTACTCAAGCGATCCTACACAAAGCGGCGAAACTGTTGAACAGGGCAGTGGTTCAGGTATAATCTTCAAAGAAGATGGATATATCGTAACAAACCAACATGTTATTGACGGTGCATCTGAAATATCAGTAATTTTAAATACCGGTGAAGAATTTAGTGCAACGCTTGTAGGTCAAGATACTCAAACAGACCTTGCAGTGCTAAAGATTGATCCGGGCGATACAAAGCTTACAGCTGCAACTTTGGGTGATTCAACAACCGTTCAGGTTGGTGAAACAGCAGTTGCTATCGGTAACCCATTAGGACAGGAATTTTCCGGTTCTGTTACAGCAGGAATTATAAGTGCTGTAAACAGAACAATGACAATAGATAACAGAACCTATAACCTATTGCAGACAGATGCCGCAATTAATTCAGGTAACAGCGGCGGTGCACTTATTAATCAATATGGTGAAGTTATAGGTATTAACTCCGTAAAATTGTCAACAACAGGTGTTGAAGGTATGGGATTTGCAATAGCTATCTCAGAAGCTAAACCTATAATTGACGATTTAATGTCAACAGGCTATGTTACAGGCAGACCGCTTGTAGGTATTTCAATTAAAGATACCGGTTATGGTTTGTTTATAGCAGCAGTGTCTGAAGGCAGCGGTGCAGAGGAGGCAGGACTTAAAGTCAACGATATGATTTTAGAGGTTGACGGACAAAAAGTATCTACTGCCGATGAAGTAAACGAAATCCGCGATCAGAAAAAGGCAGGCGACTATCTGACCTTTAAGATTTTACGTGACGGCGAAACCATGGAGGTTCAGGTCCGTCTAATGGAAAACGTTGCGGATAAAACTAACTAAGCATTCCAGTTTTAATTGACGACTGTTTTTAAACAGTCGATACCATCCTTTTTTTCATATGCCCTTGCCTCCCCCAAGGCAAGGGTCCCCCCAAAAGATACAAATATCTACACAGATATTTGTTTCTATAAATTTATTACATCTTTATACAAGTTGTGATAACTCCCCCCAAAAACATTTACTCCCCCAAATGTATTTGTTTTAAAAAAACCGCCAATGGCGGTTTTTTTCTTGCATAAACGACATTAATTTGATATAATAATGTGGAATTAAGTATTAAGGAGCTAATATAATGGATTTTAAAGAGCATATAGTACAGAAGATAATTGATATTACAGACCTTGACAGAGAAGTTGTTGAGAATGCAATAGAAACACCGCCTGACGAAAAAATGGGTGACTTGGCATTTCCTTGTTTCCCGCTTGCAAAGGTTATGAGAAAAGCACCTCCGCTAATTGCTCAGGAGCTTGCCGAAAAATTGGCAGATGACGAAATAATCGACAAAGCTCAGGCAACAGGCGGATATTTAAATTTCTTTTTAAACCGTGAAAAAGTTATTTCTTCAACAATAAATGCAGTAGAAAACAGCGGCAGTGATTGGGGTAAATCTGATTTAGGAAACGGAAAAACCGTTCTTGTGGAATACTCTTCACCAAACATTGCAAAACCGTTCCACATCGGTCATTTGTTCTCAACAGCTGTCGGCAATTCACTTGCAAAGATATATAAACATTTAGGCTACAACGTAAAGTCACTAAATCACCTTGGCGACTGGGGTACACAGTTCGGTAAACTAATTTGTGCATACAAAAAATGGGGTGACAGAGAAGTTATCGAAAAAGACCCGATAAACGAACTTTTAAAAATTTACGTTAAATTCCACGAAGAGGCAGAAATTCATCCTGAACTTGAGGACGAGGCAAGAGGTTACTTTAAAAAGCTTGAAGACGGCGACGAAGAAACAACTGCTCTTTGGACATATTTCCGTGATATAAGTCTTGTTGAGTTTAAGCGTGTATATGATATGCTTGGTGTTGAATTTGATTCATATAACGGCGAAGCATTCTACTCAGACAAGATGGACGAAGTTGTTGACATATTAAAGGATAAAGGACTTCTTACCGAAAGCGACGGTGCACAGGTAGTTGACCTGTCAGAGCTTAATATACCGCCATGTATTATTCTTAAATCTGACGGTGCAACAATTTATGCAACAAGAGATATTGCAGCTGCACTTTACAGACACAGAACTTATGATTTTTATAAAAATATCTATGTTGTGGGAATACCTCAGTCACTACATTTTAAGCAGATATTCTCTGTTATGAAAAGAGCCGGCTGGGACTGGGCCGAAGGCTGTGAGCACGTTGGTTTCGGTCTTGTAAAACTTCCGGGAAAGAATATGTCTACACGTCACGGTGACGTTGTATTCCTTGAAGACGTTTTAAATGAATCAATAGAAAAAACAAAAGAAATAATTAAAAACAACGGTTCAAATATTGACGATATTGACGATGCTTCAAAGAAAATCGGTATAGGTGCAATACTTTATACATTCCTTAAAAATTCACGTGAAAAGGATATTATATTCAGCTGGGATACTATGCTTGACTTTGAGGGTGAATCTGCTCCTTACTGTCAATACGGATACGCACGAGGCAGAAGCATTTTAAGAAAGGCAGATGGTATTGACTTTAAAAATGCTGATTTTTCAAAAGCTGTTTCAGATGAAACATATTCACTTGTAAAGCATTTGGGAGCTTTCGGTGATGCTGTTAAAGATGCAGCAGATAAAAACGAACCATTTTATATAAACAGATACGTTACAACTCTTACAAAGCTGTTTAATAAGTTCTACAACACAAATCCAATTATGCGTGACGATGTGGACGAAGAAACAAGAAAAGCACGTCTTGCAATAGTTGATGCTGTAACAACAGTTATAAAAACGGCACTTAATTTACTCGGAATTGATACTGTTGAAAGTATGTAATTAAAAAAATAGGTGGAAGGCTTATGATTTACTCACCGAATGTAAATAAAATATGCGGTCTGTGCCAAATGGCACATAAAAGTGAAAATGATAATGTGTATTGTGACTTAAAAAAGGTCAATATACCTCTAAATACAGAGGGGTGTGATAAGTTTAAGTATGACATTTTAAAACGTCACGTACGCCGCATGAAACGGCTTAAAACTGATTTTAACCCGGAGGATTTTTCACTTTAATATTTTAAGATACAAAAACGACGGCTAAAAAGCCGTCGTTTTGCTATTCAAACAATGGTGTTGACAAATATCTTTCTCCTGTATCAGGACAAAGTACAACTATATTTTTACCTTTATTTTCAGGTCTTTTAGCTATTTCCATTGCCGCCCAAAGAGCTGCACCTGACGAAATACCGACAAGGTATCCTTCCGTTTTAGCAAGTTCTCTTGCTACGCTGTATGCGTCCTCATTTTCTACCGTAACTATTTCATCATAAATATCTGTATTTAAAATTTCAGGAACAAAACCTGCACCTATTCCTTGAAGTCCATGAGGCCCTGCCTGTTTTCCTGACAGTACGGCAGACGTTTCCGGTTCAACAACTACAATTTTTATATCCTTATTTTTTGATTTTAAATACTCACCAACTCCTGTAACTGTACCGCCCGTTCCTGCACCTACAACAAATATATCAACCTTTCCGTCTGTATCTTCCCAAATCTCAGGACCTGTTGTATTAATATGTGCCTTAGGGTTTGCAGAGTTTACAAACTGACCTGCAACAAAGCTGTTTTTAATTTCCTTTGTAAGCTCATCAGCCTTTGCTATTGCTCCGGCCATTCCCTTACTGCCATCTGTTAGAACAAGCTCCGCACCGTACATTTTCATAAGTTTACGTCTTTCAATACTCATAGTTTCCGGCATTACAATTATAACCTTATATCCCCTTGATGCGGCTACTGCCGAAATACCTATACCTGTATTTCCTGATGTAGGCTCTATAATAACAGAATCCTTTGTTAAAATACCGTCTTTTTCAGCCTTATCAAGTATTGACAGTGCAACCCTATCCTTTACAGAACCTGCCGGGTTAAAATATTCTAATTTTGCAAGCAGTGCTGCGGATAAATTGTTATTCTTTTCAACGTTATTAAGACGTACTATCGGAGTTTTGCCAATTAGTTCAGTAATATTATTATATATCATGTCTACACTTCCTCATTATAAAAATTTCCTATCATATCCATAGCTTTAATTGCCTCAGGATATACAGGTACAGCCAAAATCCAGTCATGCACCATTTTTTCACCCTCATAAAATGTCACATTAGTTCCATAAGACGTCATAAGTTTATTTTTAAGCATTCGGCATTCCGGATTTAAAATTTCATGTGTTCCCACAAGTAAAAATATATCTCCTAAATTATCCATTCTGCCGTTTAAAGGTGACATTACAGCCATCGACCTATTATCGCCGCCGCTGTAATCTAATGATGCTTCATTAAGTATATCCATTGACAACAGAGGATCTTTTTGGGCAGCCTCTTCTATTCCTTTTGTACTCATTGTAAGATCCACCCATGGTGATACAAGTACAGTTTTTTTAGGGAACGGAAAAACCTTATCATCACGTAATCTTTGCAGAAAAGCTAATGCAAGTCCTCCTCCTGCACTGTCACCAAACAAGTAAAATTTATCATCTGAATTTACTGTTGTAATTTTTTTATATATCTTCATTACTGCTTCATGGGTTCTTTTGTAGTTATTTTCGGGGGCAAGAGGATAATCTACAAATGTAACTTTCAGATGATAATTTTTTACCATATCCTCAATTACACGTCTGTGAGATGAAGTCGCTTCTGCTACATATCCACCGCCATGAAGGAAAAAAATATGCTTGTTTGTGCATTCCTCATTATAAACTGTTACCACATGACAGCTGTCAATAACTCTTTCATCGGTTTTAAATCCTTTAAATTTATCAGCTTTAAGCTCGCCGTTATTACGTTCATGTTTTGCAAAGTTTTTTTGTAAACGCTCCGACATTTTTATAACTTCAGCCCCGCCTATAATCAAATCTTCAACAAGCTTCATTCCCATACCTCATCGTAATTTATATATTTTTTATAGTATACCCTTTTAATGTGATTTTGTCAACAAAAACAAGGCAAGAAAAAAAGCCGGTAACCCGACTTTTATATTATAAGCCTCAACGGAGAGAATGGGAAAACCGCCGAAGATTATACTCATTCATGATGACCTGTAATTGAGAACTCTACCCACTCACCGATATTTACAGCGTGGTCGCCGATTCTCTCAAAATATTTAGCAACCATAAGTATATCAACAATATCTTCTTTAACATTATCTTTGATTGCCTTTATAAGTTCATTTTTAACTTGAACAAAAAGTTCATCTACAACATCATCACATTTAGCAATATCTCTTGCCGTCTCAACATCATTCTTTACAAATGCTTCAACGCTCTTATCAACCATATCAATAGTAGCAGCTGCCATTTGCTGAATATATTTTGATTTATACACATCTATATCCTGCTGTGTTTTTACAGATGCTGCAATTTCAGCTATATCCTCAGCCTGATCACCGATACGTTCCATATCAGTAATCATTTTAAGTGCTGATGAAATAAGTCTTAAATCACTTGCCACAGGCTGCTGTGTAAGCAACAGTTTAAGACACAGCGATTCTATATCTCTTTCCTTTTTGTTTATTTCTTTTTCATATTTATGAGCTTTCTCAATCGCATTTTCGTCACCGTCAAGTGCCTTTACGGCATTAGCAATGGCACTTTCAATAAGACCACCCATAACTTTTAATTCTTCATTAAGTAACTCAAGCTGCTTTTGAAATTCCTCTCTCATTAACCGAACCTCCCTGTTATGTAATCCTCTGTTCTCTTATCTGTAGGATTTGAGAATATTTTTTGAGTTTCGTCATATTCAACAGCTTCACCCAAAAGGAAAAATGCGGTCATATCAGAAATTCTTGCCGCCTGCTGCATATTATGCGTAACCATTATAATTGTATACTTATCTTTCAGTTCGTATGCAAGATCTTCAATTTTTGATGTGGAAATAGGGTCAAGAGCAGATGTCGGCTCGTCCATCAAAAGAACTTCCGGCTCAACAGCTAAAGCTCTTGCAATACAAAGTCTTTGCTGCTGACCGCCTGACATGCCAAGGGCACTCTTTTTCAGTCTATCCTTTGTTTCGTCCCATATAGCCGCTTGTCTTAATGAACGCTCTACTATTTCATCAAGTTTAGCCTTTGATTTAATACCATGAGTTCTCGGACCAAATGCAATATTGTCATAAATGCTCATTGGGAATGGATTTGGCTTTTGGAATACCATTCCTACACGGCGTCTAAGTTCATTCACCTCAATATCGCCGTACACATTCTTTCCGTCAAGAAGAACTGTGCCGTCAATTTTACATCCTTCCACAAGGTCATTCATTCTGTTTAATGTTTTTAAAAATGTTGACTTACCGCATCCTGACGGACCTATGAAAGCAGTGATTTTATTTTCATGTATCTGCATATCAATTCCCTTTAGTGCATGGAAATCACCATAATGCAGATTCAAATCTTTTATATCAAATTTCATAAATGAAAATTCCTACCTTTCCCCAATTCAATATAGCTTACTTAGATGCAAATTTCTTTGCGATTGCCGATGAAAGAAAGTTTATAATCAATACGAATACAAGCAATACAACTGCCGTTGCATATGCCTGATTTGTATACAAACCTTCACTTGACAGAACATACATATGAATTGCAAGTGTACGTCCTGATGAAAGCAGACTCTTTGAAATATCCGCAACAGTACCGGCTGTGTAAATCAGAGCCGCTGTTTCTCCGACAATTCTTCCTATTGCAAGGATAACACCTGAAAGTATACCCGGCATAGCTGACGGAAGAACTACTTTAAATACAGTCCTAAGCTTTCCTGCACCCACACCGAAACTTGCTTCTCTATATGAATCAGGCACCGCCAAAAGTGCCTCTTCAGTCGTACGCATAATAAGCGGAAGTACCATAATTGCAAGTGTTGCAGCACCGGCAATAATTGAATATCCCCATTCAAGATACGTAACAAAGAACAACATACCAAACAATCCGTATACGATTGACGGTATACCTGAAAGTGTTTCTGCCGTTACTCTTATAAGTCCAACTATCTTATTACCTTTTTTTGCATATTCAACAAGATATATAGCAGTAAAAATACCTAAAGGTACAGCTACTATAAGTGAACAGCAAGTCATCATAATGGTATTTATTATTGACGGAAGCATTGAAACATTTTCCGTTGTGTATTTAAGTGAAAATAACTCCGGTGTAAGATTTGGCACACCGTTTATAAGTATGTATGCTATAAGGAACAGTAACACACCAAAAGTCAAACAACTTGCAAATATAACTATTCCCTTTATGATTTTTGAACCTAAATGCTTCATCCGTTTTTCCTCCCTTTAATTACTGAGAATGAGAGGTTTATAATAAGTATAAATACAAACAGTACAACACCTGTTGCTATAAGCACTTCACGGTGCAGCTCAGCCGCATAACCCATTTCTATTACTATGTTAGAAGTAAGTGTACGGACACCCTTTAAAATACCTGCCGGCATTCTTGCCTGATTACCTGCTACCATTATTACAGCCATTGTTTCACCTATTGCACGACCGATACCAAGTATTATACCTGCAAGGATACCCGACTTTGCTGCCGGTAAAATAACCGTAAATATACTTCTCTCTTTAGTTGCACCAAGTGCCAAAGCACCCTCATAATAGCTTTCCGGAACACTTCTTATAGCACTTTCAGATACACCGATAATTGTAGGCAATATCATAATACCAAGAAGTATAGATGCCGTAAGCATACTGTTACCGTTACCTCCAAATACAGTCTTTACAAACGGAACAAGAACAACAAGTCCGAAGAAACCATATACGATTGAAGGAATACCTGCCAAAAGCTCCGTGGCAGGTTTGAGGATTTTATATAAGGGTTTAGGGCAGTATCTTGACATAAATACTGATGTTAAGATACCTACGGGAACGCCTATTATAATCGCACCCGCTGTTACATATATACTTCCCAAAATCATTGGGAATATTCCAAACTGTGCCGGATTATCTGTCGGAGCCCAGGTAGTACCGGCAAGGAATTTGAAAAGTCCGACCTTGCCCATTGCCGGGATACCGTTCGCAAATAAGAACACACATATCAGCAATACCGCAAGAATAGAAGTGAGGGCGCATATTAGAAATACGCCGCTCATTATCTTTTCTTTATATTTTCTCATGCTATTTCACTCCAAGTTGTCTTTGTACCTGTGAATATATCCTTAATATCTGCACTTGTCATATCTTCTGTTGGGTTTGCAGGGTTTACAATGATTGCTATACCGTCAAGTGCAATTGCAGTAGCTGTAAGTTCTGCTGCTTCGCTTTCCTTTAACTCTCTTGAAGCCATACCGATATCGCATGTACCTTCCATTGCACCTGTCATACCTGCTGTTGAGTCACTTGTTTGAAGTTCGATTTCAGCATTTGTATTTACTGCAAGATAAGCTTCCTTAAGCTTTTCCATAACCGGTGAAACTGATGATGAACCTGCTACTACAATCTTACCTGCCGGCTTTGTACCTGCGTAAGCTTCTGCTGCATCGTTTACCTTAATGTAACCATCAGATACGATTTCCTGTCCTTCGCTTGAAAGAATGAAGTCAATGAAATCCTGTGCTACCTCTGAAACATCTGCCTTTGTTGCAATGTTGAAAGGTCTTGCTACTTTATATGTACCGTTTTTAATATTTTCTGATGTTGCTTCAACGCCGTCTACCTTTACAGCTTTAACATCTGATGAAAGTGAACCAAGTGATACATAACCGATTCCGTACTCATCACCTGCTACATTTGTAAGCATAACGTCTGTCTTGTTAGCAATTACAGCTTCTTGTGTTGTTTTATCTACCTTAGAGCCGTCCTCGCCCTTTTCTTCTATACCCATAAGCTCAATAAATGCACCTCTTGTACCTGAGCCGTTTTCTCTTGAAACTACTGTGATATCACTGTCAGCCTTGAAGTCAGAGCTTGAAGCTGACTGTGTTGATGATGTTTCGCTGCCTGTTGTTGACGGTGTTTCGCTTCCGCATCCTGCAAGTGCAGCTACTGCCAAAATTCCTGTTAATGTAAGTGCTATTAATTTCTTTGTTTTCATTTTTTATTCTCTCCTTTTCACGTTATGCCACTATTATATACTTAAAATGTAAAATCCACTATCCTACTAAACTTAAATCAATGTAAAATAAACAGCGATTTTTCGAGGTTATTGTAAAATCAACCTTAATTTTGTAAAGTTAATGTTAAATATTTTATTATACAAAAAAATGCAGTGTTCATTGAACACTGCATTTTTTAAATTATTTTTTAACAATAAACTTATCGTCTTCGACATCTACTGTTATATTGTCACCGCTCTTTACATTTCCGTCTATAATTTCTTCCGATAACATATCTTCAATCTCATTTTGAATTGCACGTCTTAAAGGTCTTGCACCGTAAACAGGATCAAAACCTGATTTCGCAATTTTTGAAACAGCTTCATCAGAGAATGATACGCTTATATCATTTTCCTTTAGACGCTTTTCCAAAGATTTAAGCATAAGCTTTGCAATTTCTTTAATGTTATCCTCTGTAAGTCTGTCAAATACTATAATATCATCAATTCTGTTTAAAAATTCAGGTTTAAAGGCACGTTTAACTTCCTCCATAACCTTATTTTTAATTTTTTCATGCTCTGAAATTTCCTTGCCGTCTTCTTCATTTTTCTTAAATCCAAGTTTAGATGAAACATTACCTAAAATTTCCTTAGCACCAAGGTTTGATGTCATAATAATTACCGTATTCTTGAAATCAACCTTTCTGCCCTGTGCATCAGTCAAAATACCGTCATCAAGAATCTGAAGCATGATATTGAATACATCAGGATGTGCTTTTTCTACTTCATCAAACAGTATTACAGAATATGGGTGTTTTCTAATCTTTTCTGTAAGCTGTCCACCCTCCTCAAATCCTACATATCCCGGAGGCGAACCAATAAATTTAGATACGGCATGCTTTTCCATATATTCTGACATATCAACTCTTATAAGGGAGTTTTCACTTCCGAACATTGCCTCTGCAAGTGTTTTTGAAAGCTCCGTCTTACCTACACCTGTCGGTCCTAAGAACAGGAATGAACCTATCGGTCGTTTTGGATCTTTAAGTCCCGCTCTGCCACGCTTAATAGCTTTTGCAACGGCACTTACAGCCTCATCCTGTCCAATAACTCTTGCATGAAGAATATTTTCAAGATTTTTCAATCTTTCCATTTCCTCTTCCTTTAATCTTGCAGCCGGAATATGCGTCCAATCAGATAAGATTTCCGCAATATCGTCTTCGCCGACAACAAGTCCTGATGATGAACCTGTACCCTTCCAATCATTCTTTAGTTTTTCAACTTCATCCTTTAGAGTATTTTCTTCATCACGAATCTTTGCTGCCTTTTCAAAATCCTGTGCTGTAATAGCCTCTTGTTTTTCAGAATTTAATTTTTCAAGTTTCTTTTCCTTATCCTTTAAATCCTCCGGTTCTGTCTGTGAACCTAATCTCTTTTTAGATGCCGCCTCGTCAATAAGGTCTATCGCCTTATCCGGCAGGAATCTATCAGTTATATAACGTGATGATAATTTTGCAGCAGCACTAAGTGCATCATCTGTAATAGTAACACCATGATGTGCCTCATACTTATCTCTTATGCCCTTTAAAATTTCAACTGTTTCTTCAACTGTGGGTTCACCTACCGTTACAGGCTGGAAACGTCTTTCAAGTGCTGCATCTTTTTCGATGTACTTCTTGTATTCTTTCAGAGTTGTAGCACCGATAAGCTGAAGTTCTCCCCTTGCCAAAAACGGTTTTAATATATTTGATGCGTCCATTGACCCCTCTGCACTTCCTGCACCTACTATTGTATGGAACTCATCAATAAACAATATTACATTTTTTGCCTCAAGAACTTCATTTACAACTTTCTTTAAACGTTCCTCAAATTCACCACGGTATTTTGCACCTGCAACCATGCTCGACAAATCAACCGATACAAGCCTTTTTGTCTTAAGAGGCTCAGGAACATCACCTGATGCAATCTTCTGAGCAAGTCCTTCAATTACAGCAGTTTTACCTACTCCCGGTTCACCTATAAGACATGGGTTATTTTTTGTACGTCTTGACAAAATCTGAGTTACACGTTCGATTTCCTTTGTTCTGCCGACTACCGGGTCAAATTTACCCTCCTTAGCAATAGCAGTAAAATCACGTCCAAACTGATCAAGTGTTGGTGTTTTTGAATTTGGATTAGGCTTATACTCACCGTTTGAGCTTGTCTGTTCCTGTTCAATATCGCCTTCTATTGAACGCACAGTATCTGTATAAAACTTAGGAAGATTTATTCCAAGTGATTCAATTATTTTTGCCGCTACACCTTCACCGTCACGAATAAGTGCCATTAAAATATGCTCTGTACCAATGTATTTGTGGTTAAGTCTTCTCGCTTCAAGAGCACTCATTTCCAAAATACGTTTTGATCTCGGTGTAAGCGGAAGTTCAGTATTCTGCGGAAGTGATGAACCTATACCGATATATTCCTCTATCTTTTCCTTAATCTTTTCTTCTGTCACATTATTCTTTGTAAGTGCCAAATATGCAACACCGCTTCCCTCACGGACAAGTCCCATAAGCAAATGTTCGCTTCCTATATAGTTATGTCCCATCATAGCCGCTGCATCATGTGCTTCACTTATCGCAATTCTTGCTTTCTCTGTAAAATTTGAAAATAACATAAGTATCCACTCCTTTCATGAACTATATGTTGTTTCTTATTAATTCCGCACGTTTTTTATCCCTCTCATCAGCCGGTAAATCTTCACCGTCACACATAAGTGCCGGTTCAGTTACTACCATACATTCAAGAGGATTTATTTTTCCTTCTTTGGGGATTATTCCCAAATTCTGTCCAAGCATTACATCGGACAAAAGTGATTTAGCTTCACTTGATGATATACTCCTTGCATACTTTAATATACCGTATGAACGGAAAAGTTTATCCTCAACATCATAACGGCTATTTTTCACAAGAAGTTCTCTTGCTTTTTTCTCCATATCAACAATCTGATTTACTACATTTTTAAGTCTGTCAAGTGACTGCTCTTCAGAAATACCGAGAGTTACTCTGTTTGATATTTGAAACAGATTACCGTATGCCTTAGTACCCTCACCATAAAGTCCTCTTACCTCTATACCAAGTCCTCCTGCTGAAGATATTACTTTGTTTATATTTTCCGTCATTGTAAGTGCCGGAAGGTGCATCATAACCGACGCCCTCATACCTGTACCAGTATTTGTAGGACAGGCTGTAAGGTATCCAAAGTCGTTATCAAAGGCATACTCTACGTTTTCCTCAATAACGTCATCTACTTTACTTGCCAATGAATACGCCTCATCAAGAACATACCCCTTTTGTATAATCTGAAGTCTTATATGATCTTCCTCCATAAGCATTATACTCATGGTTTTATCTTTACTTATCATAACAGATTTACCACTGCCCTCACACATTACGGGGCTTATTAAATGTTCCTCTGCCATTTGCTTTTTTCTGATATATGGTGTTTTATCAAGGTTAATAAAATCAAAATCCTTTGATAAAGTTGAATTGCTGGATAAAATTGAATTTTTAATTTTTTCCGTTACCTCTTTGGTATCTTTTAAAGCATTAGGAAATGGTGTTTTATTAAGATTTCTTGCAAGACGTATTCTTGTTGAAACCACTATATCCGAATCATTATTCTTATACCAAATCATGACTACTTCACCTCTCCCTCAATCTCTCTTATCTGTTTGTGCAGCTTCGCTGCTTTTTCATAATCCTCATTTTTAACTGCTTTTGCAAGTTCTTCTTTTAGCATTTCATATTTACGTTTAAGCTTTAGTTCTTCGCCTGATTTTGACGGTATCTTGCCTGTATGGACAACTCCGGGATGAATACTTCTAAGTGTCTGTGTAACAGGCACCTTAAATATTGTATAACATTCGCTGCATCCTAATTTTCCCGTTCTTCTAAAATCTGAATAAGTATGACCGCATATAGGGCACTTCTTTTCCTCTTTTACCGTAACAGGCTGCATAAACATATCAAATCCATCAAAAAAATCTGAAAACAAATCATACATTTTAATCATCCTCCTTACATTGCCGCATTAGCAAGCATATTCTTTAATATATTTGCTCTTAATCTATCCTTTAAAGGCTGCATTACCGTGAGAGAATTGTCACAAACTCCGCTGAAAATAATTGACGCTGTTTTTTTATCAATTACTCCCTGTACAACAAGGTTTTCAAGATAAATTCTTGCACTTCTCTCATCGATGCTCTCACCTATTGTTTTTATTGTTTCGGTTAAAGAATCGGTACGTTTAATTTGCTTGATACGAACATATCCGCCGCCTCCACGTCTTGATTCAACTATATATCCTCTTTCAGGATTAAATCTTGTTGATATAACGTAATTTATCTGTGACGGTGCACACCCAAAAATTGAAGCAAGTTCATTTCTTTTTAGGTTTAGCCATTCCTCCGTATCGTCCTTTAAAAGCTCATTTATAAAAGCTTCTATTCTGTCACTCATTCCCATACCAATCACCTTCTTTGACTTTGACTTTCTTTGACCTTTCATTTATTATTATACTCACTTTTTCCAAAATGTCAATTAACAAACTGTATTTCATTTTTGAACAAATTGTTAACTATATTTAAGTATTTAATACTCTTTTATAACACATATACAATATTATTCATATTATATAAAGCAGAGTAAACACAAAAGGAGGCATACATATGTTTGAAACAGTTTCCGTTATAGGCGGAGATTTAAGGCAGCTTACCCTTGCACGCCTTATGAAAGAAGAAGGGTATCATGTCTTTATGTACGGTTTCGACAAAGATATAGCAGTAGACGAAGGATTGGCTGAAACAGATAAGGATTTTGTTCTCGGTGCAGATATAATAATTCTGCCTGTACCTGTAACCTTTGACGGAGTAACTATTAATTCACCATACGCAAAAGAACCATTAACAATAGATGAACTTATAAGAAATATAAACCCATCAGCACTGGTGTTTGGCGGTCAAATACAACCAAACTTAAAAAAAGAACTTGAAGATAACCACATTGCCTGCCGTGACTATTTAAAACGAGAAGAACTTTCAATTAAAAACGCAGTCCCTACTGCGTTTGTAATATAGCTATGAATTTAGTAAATACAGTTTATCATATTCATTTACACATAAAATTAGGGCATACCGTTTTTTGGTATGCCCATTAAAATTCCCGTTATTTAATTGTTTGATACAATAAATCTATGAAGTATAGCTGCTATTTCCGCTCTTGTTGCATTATCAAGAGCATGGAATGTTACAGCAGTCTTGCCCTGCATCAAACCACTGCCGACAACATACTGAACAGACGGTATTGCATACCCTGAAATATCATCATAATCTGTATAGAAATAAATATCTGTTTTTTCTTCCTCTGTTGTGTCAATACCTTTATACTTAGCGTATCTGTGCATGATTGCCGCTATCTGTTCTCTTGTAATGTTTTGGTCGGGAGCAAATTCCGTGTCGGAATATCCTTTTATTATTCCGTTCTGCTGTCCCCAAACAATCGCTTCTGCATAATACCCGTCTTTATCTATATCTTCAAAGGTGGCAGTACCTGTAACTTCCGGTTCACCCTCTACACGATATAAAACCGTAACAAGCATCGCTCTTGTGATAATCTCCTCAGGCCCAAAAATTTCATCTGTTATTCCGTTAAATATGCCGTTCTCAACCACAAAACCGATATCGGTATAATACCACTTATCAGGCTCAACATCATCAAACGGAGGTTCATACTGTTCATTATCATTGTTATCATCTGTTTTTGTCCACTTTGCATAAAGCACAAATGATTCTGTTACCCCTAAAGAGAAATCATAAGCAGTTGTAAGCTCTCTATCTGTGTACCAACCACCAAAAGTATATCCTTCCTTTGTCGGCTCTTCCGGTTGATTTAATTTTTGATTTTTAATAACCGTAACGCTGTCTATTTTTTCAGCACCGTTTGTATCAAAGCTTACTACATACTTTGATTGTTCATTGTCAGCTTCGCTGTCACCCTCGCTGTTACTACTACTGCCACTACCGCCACTGCTACCTCCGCTGCTGCCGCCGCCTGAAGGACGAGAACTTACGGTAATATTAGAAATAATATTACCGCTTCCTGTATAGTTTTCACAGCCATCACCTGCAAAACCGTTAAATGTTATGGTAATTTTATAAGTGCCGTTTTCTTTTGTAATATCACTTAAACTGTTTACCACTTCACCCTTTGAATTTGTTATAACAAAAGATGTATTGTCAATAGAAAGTGTTTCACCGCTTAAAACACCTGAAATCTTGTATAATTCACTTTCTGCAACAGAAGCATTTTTATATTTCGATACTGTATTTCCCTCTACTGAAAGAGGCAATTTATTTACAGTAAGTGTTCCGGATATACATTGAATTTCATAATTTGCTGTTACATCATTATTATCGGCATCATAAACAGTAACATTTTGCAGATTATTTTCGACCGTTCCTGCATTTGTAATTGTACTTGTTTCTGTCATTTCTGCTTTTACAATATGTCCGCTTATCGGTACAGTTTCGTCTGTAAATTCAATTTCTTTCGACGTCAGTGGCAAAGTGTCATAGGTTTTCTGGGCACTCTTTGCTTTTACCAAAAGCGGTTTCTTTGTAATATTAACATTTGCCGCTCCGGTGTTAAATCTCACAATGCAGCCGTCTTGCAACGCTTCTACATAACAGTAATACTCGCCGCTGTCCGACACATCACATACAGTATAAGAAAATGCAGATTCTGACTGAACAGGTATAAACATATTACTGCTATCCGCCTTAAAATACCATTGATATGATTGCACTGTCAGTTCATCTACCAGCGTGTATTCTAAAATATGTCCGCTTCCGTCATATTCACCCTCATAACCATTCGGTACAACACTCGACAATGAATAACGTGCATAATATTTTTTATCTCCGCTGTCTGTAGGTGTAATTTCTGTTACACGTACTCCTTCAAGAAATTCATTATCGTACCAACCTATAAAATCAAATCCGTCTTTTGTTACATCTGACGGAAGTACCGCTCCGACAGAATACACATACTCATTTATTTCTCCGCTGTTAATAGTACCGCCGTTTAATTCATAAGTAACTGTATATGTTATTGGTGTCCATACGGCATATAAATTAACATCCTCATCAGCAGTATATTCCGCACCGGGCATGTAAATCACTTCACCGTCTTTCTCTGTTGCCCAGCCTTCAAATGTATATCCATAACGCTGTGGTTCAAGATTTGATAATGTAACACTGTTTCCAATTTCTTTAATCTGACCTTCAGGCATATTACCTACATACTCCGATGTTGCCGAATGATAGGTAATCGTATAAGTATCAATTCCACCGTCTCTTATGCTGACTGTGATATTTTCTGTTATATTGCTTATAGTATAAATTATTACTCCGTCACTTACAGATACCGGCGTAAGCTCCATGCCGTTTGCAAAAATTACTATATTATCAATGTTATTACCGGCTGTTGCTGTGATTGTAAATGTATAGCTGCCGCCATAAGTTACGTTTGTGTCGTCGTTTGACGTAACTATATATCCATTTCCGCTTTGCGGCAGTGTTACGGTCAAAGTATTTGCCGTAAATTGTGCATATACAGACATATCTTTATCCAAAACCGTCGACTCATTTATCTCTTCTCCTCCTGTCTGTTCAGTAAACCAGCCGACAAAAGTATAACCCTGTTTTTCAGGAGGATTAGGCAGTATGATTGTGTCTGTACTTCCCTCAATGGCAGACTGCGTATAATAAAGTCCGCCGTTGTGGTAAAATTTTACTGTGTAAATCCCCTTAGCCTCTGCCATTGCTACAAAGGAAACAGGACCTGTTATTTTATAGACACCGTCAGAAACAAGTTCTGCATTTTCCTTAGGAATTGCTGTAACAACAGGTGTACCGTGACCATCTGTACTCACTGCGGTAATTTTAACAGTTTCGCCATGTGCAGCTTCACTTGCGCTTATGCTGCCACTCACACCATCTCCCACAACAAGCGAAACTGCATATCTATTAATTTGCCACTGTGCATAGAGGGTAATATTATTATTTATGCTAAGTTCACCGCCTGCAATATAACTTGTTCCAGTTCCGTCAGCTTTTGTATTCCAGCCTGTAAAAGTATATCCTGTACGAGTCGGAATATCAGAGCTTAGCGTAAGTACAGTGTCGTGATTTTTTGTTTGACTGTCCGGGACAGAAACATCATCAGTTGTATTTTTGTCATATTCCACAGTGTATGTATCAGCAGTCCACTTTGCATAAAGCGTGATAGAATCTGTTATCTCCGTTTGAAAATCATATGGGTTATTACACTCTATATCTGTATACCATCCTCCAAATGTATATCCGTTTCTATCGGGTGCACTCGGCTGGGATACCTGCATCCCCTCCTCCACTGTGCTTATTAGATATATACTGCCGTTACTTACAAAGGTAATTGTATGCTGCTGATTCGGTGTAACAGAAATTGAAATAACAGGCTGCATTGTTACATCAGTAACGGTATATGTAAATATATTTTCATTCTTAGTTCCGCTTATAAGCTGTCCGTTTACATATACATCAGGAATTGAAGTTTTATATCCATCTTTAAGCGTAACTGAAAAACTGAAGTCCTGTCCGCTTTCTACTATTATATTTTTAGGCGACACAGTGTAACCTGTTCCGTCATTAAGTATAACATTAAATTTTTCCTTATTAACATTATATATATTAACGCTTGTGTCGGCAGATATGTTATTTATACTGTAACTGTATGTACTGCCGTTTATCTCTGTAGCACCAAGTATAATCCCATTTGTCAAAACAGTCATTTCATCTGCACTGTATCCATCGTCTACTGTTATGCTGAACGAAATATTTTTATTCTCAGTAACTGTTACATTTTTCTCCGCCGTTAATTCATCCCCGTCATAATATACATGATAACCTTCACCGGAGGCAGGAAGCGTTACCAAATAGCTTTCATTTTCAAGAATCACAGCATACAGATAAACCGTTACATCGTTTTCTCCTGTAAGACCTGTTGTAATTTTTTGACCGTCACTGTAATAAACCGTATTACTTCCCGGAGCAACAGACCAGCCTCTAAATGAATATCCCTCCGGAACAGAAACATCCAATGTATCCACTTCAGGCAATGTAAAAGCTTCTCCATAGACTGCTTCTATTTCAGCAACAACTGCTCCTGTTTCGCTTATAAATGATACGTTATATTTTACCGGCTCCCATGCTGCATATAAATTAAATTCAGATAAAACGCTGTTCCATGGATTTGTTTTATAATAATCTGACAAAGACATATCCTCATTGTAGACTAAATTGCCTTTCTTATTTGCCTCTGTATAGTATCCCGCAAATGTAAATCCGTATCTGATTGGTGCAATCAGCTTGTCTGTCGGCAGCACATTTCCGTATTCAACCTCGCATGAGGTTGTTCCGGAAGATCCCCCGTCAAAATTAAACAAAACCTTTGTCTTTGCACTTTTCCACATTGCATAAAGGGTAATTTCATCATCCTGTGTATCGGAAAGATTTTTTACACTTGCTCCGTTTGCATATGCCATCTCTCCGTTTTCTGAATATGACCAGCCTATAAACTGACAGCCCTCTTTTGTAAAGGTATTTTCCGAAAGCTTAAATGCTTCATCATATACAGCTGTGGTTTGTGTCATATCGCCGCTGCCACCATTTGAATCATATTTAACAGTATAGCTCACAGGTTCCCATAGAGCATATAATACAATATCCTCCGCCGAAACCGCAATACTGTCGCCGTAATTATATACTGTACTTCTGGAATTCGGTGCTTCCGTCCAGCCCTTGAATGTATATCCTGTTTTGGTCGGTATCTGTGAGGTTATGTATGCAGTATCTCCGTTTGCGTAAACTTTCATGTCAACAGGTGCATTCACACCGCCGTTTGCACTATAAATTACATTCATCGACGAAGAATCAGAAACTATAATCGACGAACTATTGCTTACTTCAAATTTATATTTCCCGTCCTCAGGCATAACACGAATACCGTTTATATATACCTTTGGATTTGCACCGCTTACAGTAAATTCCGCATACTCTCCGATTGTATATCCGTCAGCAGATATACCGTTAACCGAATAGCCCGCTGCTTCACTCACCCGAACTTCATATTTAATCGGCTCATATACAGCATAAAGCACTGTATCTCTATCAGGCATTGTATATGGCGATGATATGATATCGTCAATGGCTGCATTTTCCCTTTCTGCCCAACCACAGAAAATATATCCTTCTTTCTGTGGTGTGGCACTCGTAAGATTTACACTGCTTCCTGCCGTCGGATATGACACTCCTACATAGGTACTGAAAACACCGCCATTTGAGTTATATGATAATTCGGGATTTTTCTTCCACACTGCAAAAAGAGTTACAAGGGAATTCCCCATTGTGAAACTATCACCCGGCTGATACTGTGCCGTATCTGCTCCGGAATTTTGAGACCAACCGACAAATGTATAGTTTTCACGACTTGGAACAGAAGAACTAAGTGTGATTGTTTCATCAACATGTACTTCTACGGCCGCAGGTGCACCCCCTCCGCCGTTTGCATCATAGGTAACGGTATATTTATCTTTTTCAAGCCACGCTGCATATACATACGCTGTCTTTCCCTGCTCTGTTACAAGACCTGTCGAATAGGTTTGACCTGCAATATACATCGCCCAATTCTGTTCATCATAAATATTCCAACCTACAAAATTATGATTTGCATAAGAAATTCCAAGACTTTCCGCAGACGGTAGACTTAACTCACCGTATGTAACGTCCGTTAATGTTCCTACATTTTCTCCCATGCTGTAAAGCTGAATATTGTATGTAATCGGCGTCCAAAGTGCGTATAGAGTGATACCTTCCGTTTGTTTATACGTTATTGAAGACGTACAATCCTCATTGTAATACTTTGTTCCGCCGCCATTTTTTTCACTAAAGTATCCGCCGAATATATAACCCGGTTTGTCCGGCAAAGCTATCACAGGCATCTCACTGTCATAGGTCGCTGTAACAGTTCCGCTGCCCGAACCGCCCTGGGCATCTATCACTACATCATATATATTAGGTGTCCACTTGGCATAAAGTATTAAGTCGCTGTCCACCTCAAAGGTCTTTGCAGATGTACCGTTTGGGTAGTAATACTGATTTCCTTCTCCGTTTGTATTATCAAAATATCCACCAAAGGTATATCCCTCTCTGGTAGGAGGTTTAATGCTTGGCATAGCTTGGTCATAGGTTGCAGTAACGCTTGCCGTCCTACCGCTTCCGCCCTGCATATCCAGCGTAACAGTATGCTCATTGGCAATCCATGATGCATAAAGTACCAGTCCGTCTATTTTATCATATTTCCTCGCAGATGTTCCGTCAGCATTATAATATTTCTCGCCTGCTCCGTTTGGCTGTGTATAATACCCATTAAAGGTATAGCCTTTTTTAGTTGGTTTTGTCATAGCAGGCATGTCTGAATCATAAGTTGCGGTAACCGTTCCGCCATTCGTTCCGCCCTGTGCATCAAGTGTAACGCTATACTCTTTCGGAGTCCATTTCGCATACAGCGTTATATTGGTAGTTTTGTCATATATTTTTCCTGAATTTCCATCATACTGGTAATACTGTGTTCCGCCGCCATTTTTTTCACTAAAGTATCCGCCAAAGGTATAGCCGTTACGTGTCGGAGGTGTAACAGATGATAATTGGTTAAGGTACGTTATGTCCATACTTCCTGTACCGCCGCTACCTCCCTGCATATCAAATGTAATGGTATATGTTTGTGCCGGTGCTGTCGCTGTAATTTCAATATTACCCGTCACTGCAGAGGAATTTACCAAAATTTGTCCCGTTGACGAATTATAATTATAATCGGTTATGGTACTGCCGTTTACCTTTACGGTAATGCTATCAGGCAGTTTATACCCGTCATTCGGTGTAAGAGTTGCAGAATATGCTGTTTTGTACCTAACAGTCGTGTTTCCGGCAAAACTTAAATTCGTAAGGCTGTTTGTAACATCAAAAACAGATTTGTACGAAAGATTGCCGACGGAAAGTGATTCGTCTGTATAACTGCATTCGTTTCCCGCATCATCTTTAACATAAAGTCCTGATATTTTTTTAAGCTGAACGTTTGTATTTGTTCCCGTATTAGGAAGTGCCGTTGTAAAATATACAGTTTGCCTATCCTCTGAATAAGTTATATCATAGCTTACATCTGATTCAATAGATAAATCTATTGTAGGATATGCACCGACCGTCACCGCTTCGCTAAAATCAATAGCATATGTAATCTTATTTTCAGGCACAACATACGCCGGCAAATTTGTATCATCATTTACCGCATAAAGATATGGTGTAGTTTTAACCGTTGGGGTGGTTTTGTCGAAAAATATCATGCTGAAATCATACATGCCGAAATAAGCATTGCCCGAACCCAAGACTTCCGTACCCTCATACACAATATAAGAGGTACCGGCAGGAATCTGTGACTCCCCTATACTTAAAGTCTTTGTCCTGCCACTAAAGGAATACTCTGAATAACGGTCATTATAGGTCGCTAAAACAGCACCAGATGAATTATAACAAATAATATTCAAATTTGCCGTAAGGCTTCTTGAGCCTTGTGCATAAAATTTACCTGAAGCCGACAATGTTAATTCTCCGTTATTTGCACGAATTACATCTTCATCGATCAGTGTTATCTTCTGCCTTGCGGCAATATTCGTTCCCTGTTTTGCACCGAATATATATGGTTCATCTTTGCCCAAGCCCAAATATTTTCCATAAGAACAATCTTCCAATTCCCAATAATCATTTGATGTGGGTGATGGATTCTGTAATACATTAGTGCCGTAACCATAAACGCTCGTTTCTGCCGCAGCCGGTAATATTATTGACGGCATCAGCGATACCGCCATACACAATATCGTAAAAAGCGATATAAATCTTTTCTTCATTACGCATTTCTCCTTATTTTTACTTTACACTATCTATTGACTTCTAATATTTTATAAATTATAATAATTATATCATGTCCACCAGTGGACAAGTCAATATTTTGAGGTGTTTTTATGAGAAATTTATTCACAATAAGTCAAGCTGTTAAGAGCTGCGGTATTTCAAGGGCAACCATTCTACGTCTGGAAGAAAAAGGGCTTCTTACCCCTACTTTTGTAGATAAAAAAACAGGTTACCGCTATTACGATAACCATAATATAAGCAGAATTTTGCAAATCAAGAATTTTTTAAATATGGGAATGAGCTATGATGATGCGTTATTATACTACAACTCTAACGGAAAATCTGAGGAGCTTTTAAAAATAATTGAAGATAGGTATCTTCTCGCAAAACACACTTATGAAGAAATGAAACTTCGCACTGAAAACAAAGAAAAAATAACCTTTGAATTTGTAACCTTACCGGAATATATCTGTTATCAAAGAGAATATTCCAGCACTACTACAGATAATCGATACATAAATATGTATAATCTTTTTCATGAAGTTGTTGAAAAGGAGTACAAACCGCTTCCGTCAGGTTCTTTATTTGTTATAAACAAACGTACGGATTTTATTGATAACGAATTTAAAAACATTGAGTGTGATTTTATTTGCTGTGTACCTTTAGAGCCAGATCATGCTCCAGAGGATGCAGTGGTTTATCCAAGCTGTAATGCATTTTCGTGTCTGTATTACGGTCCCTACCGCAATGCAAAAAGAGTATATGATGAATTAGGCGAAAAAATCCGTGAACTTGGCATTAAACCCACAGGTTATGTACGTGCGATTGCTATTGTTGCACCATATACCGGCAGGGATATTAATACAGAGAACTATGTAACAAGATTGGCTGTGCCTATTGAGTGATTATCTTACTACCTTATGAAGTGAATAATTATCAGTAATTCACTCTGCTTCTCTCTTTTGCCATATATGTATTATTGAAAAATTTATAAGTCATAACAAACCCAATAATTGATACAATACTGTCCGTCACAGGGTATGTAAGCCAGAAATACCCAAGTCCAAAACGTGAAAATATATATGCTAACGGCACAAAAAGAAAAACTGTACGAATAATTGTTAGAAACGAACTTTTAAAACTTCCTCCAACCGATTGAAAAAATACAGGATATGTAAGGGATGTCACAAGTGGAATAAAACTTAATCCGATTATTCTAAAAGCAGTTATTCCTATTAAAATAACATCTTCTTCAGAGGAGAAAAAACGCAGCATAGGTTCCGGAATAAACTCAAAACAAAGAGTTCCTACAAACATCAAAGCCATACCAAAAATAATGGCTGTATTAAGAGTCTTTTTACACCGTTCAAAATTCCTTGCCGCATGGTTAAAACTAATAACCGGCACAATACATGTCTGCATTGCACCTAAAGGAATAAAGAAAATAGACTGCCACTTGTAATAAAGCCCAAGCACTGTTACGGCCGCATCGGAAAACGCAGCAAGAATTACATTCAGTCCGAAAATGTATAGAGTATATGCCGATTGCATAAGAATATTCGGTATACCCAAACGAAATATTTGTTTGATATAGCGAAAATATTTTTTTATAGCCGGTGATTTGTAATATCCTTTTTTCATCACAATCAGTGCCGCAACCACTTGCCCTAAAACAGTTGCAACTGCTGCACCTGAAATACCCATTTCAGGGATGCCAAACATACCGAAAATAAGTATAGGATCAAGAATAATATTAGTAACTGCTCCTGCAATTTGTGCAACCATAGGTACTTTCATATCACCTCGTGCTTGAAGAATTTTCGTCCAAATACTTTCAAGAAAAATCCCAAAACTAAACACACTTATAATTCGTCCGTATAATATTACATCAGATATAACATCAGGAGAAGATGTTTGCATTTTTGCATAAAAAGGCATAATAAAAAAACATACCGCCGCAAACAAAAACCATAGTACAATAGCAAGCGGTGTTCCTACACCTGCACACTCATCTGCTTTTTTATCTTGTCCTATACCTAATTTTGAAGCCATTACTGTGTTTATCCCCACACCTGTACCAACTGCAAGTGCTATCATCAATAGTTGAAGTGGATAAACAATTGATAATGCCGTAAGTCCATTTTCTGAATACTTTCCCACAAATACGCTGTCTATTATATTGTAAAGTGCTTGTATAAGCTGTGCAAACATTACAGGCGGTGCCATTTTAAGCAAAATACGACTGATTTTTTCTGTACCAAAATATTTACTGTTGTCTTTGATTTTTTCCATGTATTCCCACCCTTATTTAAAAATTAATCTAACAAATTTATCCATTTGGATATTATATCATTGTAATCGGCTAAACACAATACATTTATCCGACTTTTGCAGGTTTAAAATTCAGCTTGAAACTATAATTTCATTATGCAACTTAAAAACTATTGACAAACCGTAAAATATATATTATTACAGACTTATGAACATACTTCTGTTCATAAGTCTATAACATGGAGGTTTTTATGAGTTTTAGAGTACAATTTACTATTAGCGACTCCGAAAAAGCAATGTTGGATTGCCAAGCAAGAGCTGAAGGATATCCTAACATTGCTGCATTATGTAAAGCAAGAGCATTCAACGGAAAAAATTCTTATGGCGATTTATACATCGACATGGTAAATAAAATTAATAATCTTGCAAAGGGAGAAACGTTCTTTTTGAGAGATTTGATCGATACTCCACCAGCATTACTTGGTCGATGGTTATATGATAATGTTAAAAATGGAACTATAAAAAATGTTAAAAATCTTGGAAACAATGGTTCTGATGCACAACAATACCTAAAATTATAAGCAAATCATAACAATTATTTAATTTGTAGTTTGTTCACCACATAAAAGATACGCCACTTACGCAACGTTTAAAAGATAAACCTGAAAATTGTACACTGAATGACTATCATAGTTCAACATTTTAAAACGGCGGTGCGGACATAGTCTTGAATTAGCTACATAAAAAATCCAAGAATATGTCCGCACCCACGCAGTTGTACCAGCAAAAACTCCTTCAATTTATCAAAAACATGATTTATTTTACGCACGACATTGCTGCACCTATTATTCCGGCATCATTCATAAGTGAAGCAATTTCTATTTTTGTCTTTGGACAATATTTGTTATATTCGTATTTGTGCACATACTCTATAATAGGCTCAAGCAAATAATCACCTTCCTTACTTATTCCACCTCCTATAACAAGTAATTCAGGCTCAAATATATTTATGATACTTGTTATACCGTCAGTAACGTATTCAAGATATTGCTGTACAACTTCTTTGGCTGACTTATCATCTTCTTTTGCAGCTTCAAATGCTACTCTGCCATCAACTTTTCCAATTTTTTTGGCTTTAATATTCATAAGCGAAGAAGGATTTGCATTCATTTTTTCTATTGTTTGATTGATTAAAGCTGTTACAGATCCGTAGCATTCCCAGCAGCCACGCTTTCCGCAAGTACATCGATCACCGTTATGAACAAGTGTCATGTGCCCTGCCTCAATACCTACACCGTTGAATCCTCTGTATATTTTCCCAGCAATAATCGCTCCGCCTCCTATGCCTGTACCGAGGGTAATGAAAATATAACTATTTGCACCCCTGCCTTTTACATTATATTCACCTAAAGCAGCAGCATTAGCGTCATTCTCAAGATTCACAGGAATACCTGTACGACTTGTGATATATTCGGCTATTTTCACATTTTTCATTGGTACATTGACGCAGTACGTTATGATTCCTTTTCGATTATCAACTGCGCCGGGACATCCTATGCCAATTCCTGAAATATCGTACTTGGCTATACCACATCGTTTTATTAAATTTTCAACAAGCTTTACCATATCCTCTATTATTTCTTCTGTCGGGCGCTCTTTTAATGTGGGTTTACTGTCTTTTATCATGATTTTACCGTTTGAATCAACAATACCTGCGGCAATATTTGTACCGCCCAAATCAATTCCTATATAGTACCGCATTTTACACAACTCCTCTTTATTCAATACATTTACCGTTTGTTTCAATTACCTTTTTATACCAAAAGTAACTGTCTTTTTTATATCGAGTCATCGGTGCACTGTCATTTTCATCACGATCTACATATATAAATCCATAACGCTTTTGATAACCATTTAGCCAGCTTAAAAGATCAGTAAAAGACCATGTACAATACGCTAACACTTCACAGCCTTCACTTATTGCTTCACCTAAAGATTTTACATGTTCTTCGAGATATTTTATACGATAATCATCATGTATACTATTATCTGTTTCTTTTTTATCAAAAGCACCAAGACCGTTTTCAGATATTATTATAGGCAAATTGTATCTGCTTGTGATTTCACGACAGCAATATTTAAGACCTACCGGATCTATACTCCAATCCCAGTCGGTAGTCATCAAATACGGGTTAGCAGGATTTTTATAAATACCTGGGATACCAACCACCTGTGATGAACCTTTTACACCAGTCGTATTCATCGTTCCATAAGGTGTTACACCATCCATAGGATTATATTCACAAACACAGCTTTGATAATAATTCACACCCATAAAATCAATTTCCATGGCAGCTTTTTTTAATATATTCTCATCACCCTGTTTGATTTCAGGAGCAATACCTTTTCGCTTTAAATAAGTCATCGCTGCTTTCGGATAACGTCCATATCCATAGACATCAAGCCACCAGAAATTTTTTAAATCATCATAGTTATATTTTGACATAGCGTTTGATGGACGGCAATCAAGAGCATACGAAGGAGTATAAGCAAAACTTGCTCCTATTTTTCCGCATCCACCCATCTCTCGATAGGCAATAACAGCCTTTGCATGTGCCATGAATGCGTGATGATTAACTTGATAGAACATCTTTTTATCATCAAATTTTCCTGGTGGGTGCTGTGCTGTAAGCCATCCAAGTGATGTAAAAATATTTTGTTCATTTAAAGTAATCCAATATTTTACTTTATTACCAAACTCTTTGAACAAAGTCTTTGCATAATTCACATAGTCATCAACTATATTACGGTTTTCCCAACCACCGTACTCATCAACCAATGATTGAGGCAAATCCCAGTGAAAAATTGTAACCATAGGTTCTATATTATATTTTAAACACTCATCTATAAGATTATTGTAAAATTCAACACCTTTTTTATTAAGCTCACCGTTTCCGTTTGGATAAATTCTTGCCCACGCCACAGAAAAACGATACGTCTTAAGCCCCATTTGAGCCATAAGTGCAATATCCTCTTTATAGCGATGATAATGATCTACTGCAATATCACCCGTTGTTGACTTAAATGTCTTACCTGGGATGCGTACAAACGCATCCCAGTTCGACATACCTTTTCCGTCCTCAAGATATCCACCCTCAATCTGATATGCGGCTGACGCACTGCCCCATAAAAAATCTGATGGAAATTCTCGCTTAGTTGTATTATCCATATTAAACACCTCTCTCACTTAACAGTAATTAGTGGTTCTAATTTATCACAGTTCTTTTCTTCTATTAACTCAACATTATTAAAATTATCGGAATTTGTAACTATTATAGGAGTAGTAATATCATAGCCTGCTTTCTTTATTTCATTCCTGTCAAATTTCAAAAGCATATCACCCTTCTTTACTACATCGCCTGTTTTTACTGCTGGATTAAAATATTGTCCATTCAAATTAATCGTGTCAAGACCTACATGTATTAAAAGTTCTATGCCATCATTACTTTCCAATCCTACAGCATGACCTGTTTCAAACATATTTGTAACAGTCCCGTCAAACGGAGCGTAAACCTCATCCGACTCAGGTACAACAGCTGCACCTTTGCCAAGTATTTCATTTGAAAATGTCGGATCGTTTACTGATAGAAGTGAAATTGTTTTTCCTTTAATAGGAGAAGCAACTATCATTCTTTCTCCTTCATACTTTGAATTGTTTTCTTCTGCTGAAGCTATTTCATCAACGTCCAATTCATCATCTTCATCAACCACGTCTTCAAAACCTATAATCATAGTTGCTATAAAAGCAGCAACGGCAGTTATTAGTATTGTAAGTGCCGCAATCAAAAGACTTGCAGGACGACCGCTTTCAACATATTGAACTATACTCACCATCGCTGGTGTTGCAATTCCAAAGCATTTTAACTGGAAAAATCCTCCGAATAAACCTCCTATAACAGCTCCTATACAAGCACCAAGCATTGGTTTCTTTAATCTTAAAGTAACACCGTAAAGTGCTGGTTCTGTAATACCTGCTACAAGTGCTGAGAATGCTGATGATCCTGCGACCTGTCTGAAATCCTTGTTCTTTGTCTTAAATGCAACAGCTGCAGATGCAGCACCTTGTGCCATATTGGAGCAAAGCTCACCTATACATATAAAGTTTTCAAATCCGGTAGTTGCTAACATTCCAAGTTTAATAGGTGTAAATGCATGGTGCATTCCTGCCATAACCACAAACGGATAAATACCTGCAATAATACCGATAGCAATAAATCCAAGCTTATCGTGTATAAAATAAACCACCTTTGACAGAACATCACCGAATATTGCTCCAAGCGGTCCTAAAACTATTAAAGCAATCGGTGCTGCAATAAGCATAACAAGCATTGGTTTTAAGAAGTTTTTCGTTACAACCGGAGTAATTTTTTCAACAAGTTTTTCAACATATTTCAACGCCCAAACTGATAATATAATCGGTATAACCGAATATGCATATGATGCATATGATACTGGTATGAATTTCAGAAAATGAACTGCTTCTCCTGTTTCCTTTACCGTATTCATCATTTCTATGAAATTTGGATGGAGCATAATAAGTGCCAAACTGACCGCATAATAAACATTTGTACCAAATTTTTTAGCAGCCGAAATCGCAATAAGCACCGGCAAGAAGAAGAACGCTCCATCACCTATAACATTAAGGATACTGTATGTTTCACCGGCAGTATCAATAAGTCCGAGCATAGGCAAAAGTGTGAGCAATATTTTTATCATTGCAGCACCTATGATAGCCGGAATAACAGGTGTCATTATACCTGAAATGGTATCCATAAGCATACTTAGAATATTTTTTTTCTCTTTTGGCACATCTTTTTTATTATTTGGAGTGTCGGAAAAATTACCAAGTTTGCATATTTCAGTGTAAACATTTGCTACATCATTACCAATTATGATTTGATATTGACCTGCCTTTTTAACAACACCCATTACACCTTTTGTCTTTTTTATCGCCTCATCATCTACAATCGACTGATCTTTTAATGTAAAACGCAGTCTTGTCATGCAGTGAATAACACTTACAACATTATCTTTGCCACCGACACGGTGCAATATTTTTTTTGCAATGTTTTCGTAATCCATAATAAATACCTCTTTTCTTTTATTTTTATAAATAAAGACCTGACTGCAAATGATACACATTCCCGGGTATTATGCGTAAAATTTACAATCAGGTCTTGCTTAACTTAATAATAACAAACCTATTATAGTGTATTCTGTTGTTCCTCATCAAGGATACGTTTCAAATGAATCATAAGATAAAATGCCTCATCAACACTCAAAATATAGTTATATCTTTTTTTTATAAATTCTGCAACCTTCTGAACTCCTGAATAGACATAAGCATTTTGTTTTATAATTATATTATAAATTTCAGACATGCTGTCTTTGTAGGTAGCATTATCAAAAACTCTTCCTGCAAAAAACTTCAAGTGTGTAATAAATCTTTGATATGAAAACGAATTTTCATGAAAATCAACTTTAAAATGAAGTCTTGCAATCTGTACAATAGCATTAATAAGTTCTGTCATTTTTTGTACATTAGATGTATTGTTATCATTGGTTTGAGATGCAACTATGTGCATAGCAATAAATGCTGCCTCATTATCACCTAAGTCAATCCCCGTTTCTTCTTTAATCCATAGGATAGCCTTTTTTCCTATCGAAAACTCTTTGGGATAAAATTTTTCAATATCTGATTTCAGCACATTATTAAGCACAATTCCTGATTGATATCTTTCAATGGCTGAATTAATATGATCTGTAAGTGTAACATAGAGTACATCATTTATTTTCAGACCTTCTTTTTCTCTAGCCTCTGTAACTACACGTTTGGCAATATCGAGGTATTGTTCTGAAACAGCCATAACAAACTCCTGAAGTTTGCGACTGTCTTCATTACTTTGCAGTTTGTAGGTTTTATCTATTAACGACTCATCAAGAGAATCACCCTTTTTCTTACGAAAACCAAGTCCTGGACCCGTTACAATTATCTCATGTTGATTTTTATCAACCGTCACAACGGCATTTGTATTCAAAACTCGGATAATTTCCATAATTCTCACCTCTCGTGTAAAAGATAAAAAAACTGCTTATAATACCCCAAAAACAGCATTATAAACAGTCTTGCTTACCATCACGTAATAACAAACTTTTTCTGTTATCAGATTACTACAAAATCAGTTGTTTGTCAATAGGAAAATATCATTTTTATTAGTTTATATATTAATTTATATATTATTTTGTACAAAATACACAAAATATTAACTTTTATTTCCCTTCCAATTCCATTATGTCCATTTTTTTACATATCATACCGTAATCTTTTAACGATTATATTTCAATAGATTGTATAATTATCCTTTAGAGATTATTACGATTTAAAATATATTAATACAGATAACATAAAATCTTATTGTTCTTATCACACAAACAAGTTCGTGTGTAACTTGAGATGACTTCTGATAATGTACATTTTAACCTAAATACTATTTTTTGCTATATTCAATTTTTTAATATATCGCATACTCTATGCAAAGTATATCTCTTTGATAAATGGTTTTTCTGGACTTTATTTTGAACTGTACGTTGCAAGATAAGACATATTGTTTATAAAAATCAGAGCATATACATATTATTAAACCGCCCAGATTGTGTGGACAGCACAAAAAAAGTATACCCATGTTAGAATAATTAAATTTTAATCAATAAACTAACATCATTTTTCAAATGGTGTCAATTTTGTTTTAGTTTGAATATGGTAATTGTTGTAGAAATCTATGTATTGACCTATGAGGCGGATCTCCCCTTAATAGGTGTGCAGTTGAATCCTGTGAATGCACTCAGTTTTAAGAATAGAAAAGAAATTTTCAGCTAAGGCATTGTCATATAGATTACCACGTATTGACATTGACGGTGTAATTTTATATTCTTTAGTTAGCCTAAAACACACGTGAAGCATCCGAAATTGATACTGTCATTTCGCCTTTAGGTCAAGTATACCATAATGTTTTTCGCAAGTATCGGACTATTGTGGATAAAAAAATAACGACAGCTTTTTTGTTGTCGTTATTCATCTGCGGGAGCAATAGTACATTCCTCTATGACCGTAGTATAGTTTTCTTTATATCCATGGGTAGAATATCTGATTTTAAATACAAAATCAATATACTTAGGCTTTATAATCATATAATCATCATACACCGTAATTTTATCAAGTATTTCTGCATATACGCTCTGGGAATATATTGTCTGATTGATAATAATATCCCTAAGCTCAGACAAGCTACGTTGTCTTTCTTTAATTGCGTTTTGTCTATTTTCCGCTTCTGCAAGCTGCTGATTTAATTTATCAAGCTGACCATCATACTTACTCTTTAATTTTTCCATTTCATAGAAATTTATAATCCCCTCAAAATAGCTATCAAGCATTTTAAGTTTCTTATCTTCTATATCGCGAATATGCCTATTGATTGACATAGAATCATCATTACATTGCGACATCACATTAATCTCCGACACCACTTCATCAACTATATCATTAAAATCAACACTTATTTGCTCTGTCACAAAACGCATACATTCAAGCAGCGACTTATTATTAATCATTCGCATATTACACCCGACCTCTTTACCGTTTGCATCAATCTTTCTGTTACCACGTGATACTCTTGAATGGCACGCCCAAGTAATATACTCACCGCTTACTTTTCTGCTTCGACGTATAACAAATCTTTCGCCACAGCTGCTACAAATAATTTTACCCGAACACCAATATCTGTTTGAGTATTTCTTTTTTGTATCAGCGTCAACGCTACGCCGTTTTAATTCTTCCTGTGTTCTGTTCCATGTGTCACGGTCAATTATAGCCTCGTGATGATTTTCGATAAATATTTTATCGTCGCTGTCATTTATAATTCGCTTATGGGTAAGATAATCAGTTGTTACTGATTTTTTCTGCAAAAGATCTCCTACATATTTTTCATTTCTAAGTATTTTTAAAATCATGGTACTGCTCCAAAGGTCCTTTGAAGATTTAGGCGATTTTATACCTGATTCATACAATTCCCTTGCTATAACATGAGTTCCTTTTCCCTCATTTATGTACTTGTGGTATATAAGACGCACAATTTCTGCTTCATCGTCATTTACGGTGATTACACCGTTTTTTATATTAAACCCCAAAATACTGTTGTTACCAAATACTACACCGTTTTCCATCGAACGCCGCTGTCCCCATTTGACACGCTCTGATGTTTTTCGGCTTTCCTCCTGAGCAACCGATGCCATTATAGAAAGTCGAAATTCCCCGTCATTTTCCCTTGTATCTATATTATCATTTATAAACAGTACACCAACACCGTATTCCTTTAACTTACGTGTATATTTAAGTGTATCTACTGTATTTCTTGCAAAGCGGCTGACTTCTTTTGTAAGTACTAAGTCAATATTCCCCGCCCTGCATTCTTCAATCATTCTTTTAAAACCTATTCGTTTTTTTGTTTGGGTGCCTGTGACACCCTCGTCATAAAACACTCCGCTGTATAACCAACCGTCGTGAGATTTTATGTAGTTTTCAAAATATTCTTTTTGATTTATCAGTGAATTTATCTGATCGTCTTTATCCGTTGATACACGTGCATAGGCCGCAACTTTGAGCATCACAAAACACCTCCCTCCACATCTTTTTTATTTTTACTTTTGCATAAGTCTTCTGAACTGCGATTCACTTATAAGCGATTTTGCATACAGTTCCCGTACTATTCCACGGCGATAACTTTCCTTTAGTTTTTGTTTCTGCGTAAGACTTAATTGTCGCATAACAACACCTCCCATATATTAATATGAAAATAATATATATTTATTTTTCAAAAACTATAGATATTATATCCCTTGTATTATCAAAAATGGACTGTGACTATACTTATTTATACAAACAATTAATAAAAATTCTGGATTTATACATGGAAGATAAAAATCTAAAATCAGCACCACCTACTGTAGATAGTCTACAAGGCCCAATGCCTAATACAAACATACAAAAACTATTAGATTTTGTTAAACAACTTTACGAAGAACACAAATCCGACTTACCATAAAATACTGTATGGATTGAAGAATTTAATCATTCAAACTACCAAGCATTTCTTACTCCTATGCCCTATGACACTTGAATTTTTTATATCAATAACCGAATCGTCGAAGACTTTATAAAGGATGAACTTAAATATAATACAAAATCTATGAAAAAAGAATTATTCGAATCAGGGATTATTCGTAAAGCTGACAGACGATATACTTTTAAAAAACATGATAAAGGTGAACACATTTGTCTTTGCTTTTTTGCAGAATTTTTGGAGCTTGATGACAAGAACGAACACCTATCCGATAAACAATCAAATGATTAAAGAACGGTTAAAATGATAATATATTTTTATATTTACATAAAAAAATATCCCTACAATCGTAGGGATATTTTTTTACCAGCAGCTTTTAGATACCTAAAAAAGTCCGTTTATAAAGTTTTAGTTTCCACTTAAACACCGATTTTATTATATACTATATTTTGTCTATAAACCCGATATTATAAGGGTTTTTAAATATATTTGATATTTTTTGTTCTGTGTTCTGTATGTAAAAAAATCACAATATTTTTCTCTTAACTCTAAATTATATCTACTTAAAAAACATCTAAAATTATGACACTATATTCAAAAGAATAAATGACTATAAATTTTATTATTTAGGTAAATTAAAGATAAACATCTCCTATCAAGAAGATTCCGTCTTAGGGATCTTTTTTAATTTATAGCTAAACCGCTAACGCAATCCCTACCGCGGAGGGTGCGATAGAAATTGCCATTTCCGAAACACCTATTACTATTCACGGCAGCAAATGTCTTGTTTTAGGTTATGGTAAAATAGGAAAAATTCTTGCAAAGGATTTATACGGAATGGGTGCACAGACATACGTTGAAGCACGAAAATTTGCAGACCTTGCAATGATTGAAGGTCACGGTTATGTATCTTTACCTATTGAACAGCTTAATAGTCACATACATGAATTTGATATAATCTTCAACACTATACCGTCACTGATTTTAGATGATCAGCTTTTGAAAAAAGTCAAAAAAGATGCACTGATTATAGATCTTGCATCAAAGCCCGGGGGGGTAGATTTTGATGCTGCAAAAGAATATAACATAAGAGTAATTTGGGCGTTATCCCTTCCCGGAAAAATTGCTCCGGTTACATCTGGTGCAATAATAAAGGATACAATTATTAACATTATAAATGAATTGGGGGTGTAAATATGGATTGGGAAAATAAAACAATAGGCTATGCAATGTGCGGAAGTTTCTGCACATTTTCAAAATCAATAGCCGCATTAACAAAACTTATGCACACCGGTGCAAATGTTATACCTATTATGAGTAGTATGTCGTACAGTACTGATACACGTTTTGGAAAAGCAAAAGACTTTCAGGAACAATTAAAAACACTTACAGGCAATAAAATTATAAGCACTGTAAAGGAAGCCGAACCAATCGGTCCTAAAAATCTTCTTGACCTGCTTATAATTTTACCATGTACAGGAAATTCTCTTGCTAAAATAGCAAATGGAATAGCTGATACATCAGTTACAATGGCTGTAAAAGCACATCTACGTAACCAAAAACCTGTACTTATCGGAGTATCTACAAATGACGGGCTGGGAACTGCCGCGAAAAATATAGGTACTCTATTAAATTGTAAAAACATATATTTCCTGCCATTTTCTCAGGACGATTATGTCAAAAAACCAACTTCATTGGTAGCTGACTTTGATAAGTTAACAGATGCGGCAAAAGCTGCATTAGAAGGTAAACAATTACAGCCTGTTTTAGGCTTTTAATATAGATTCCAAAAGATAAAAAATGAGGACTTCTGCATTTTTGCATAAGTCCTCATTTTATTATAATCAGTTTATTCCGGTAAACATTGATACAATTCCTATACAAATAGGTACAACCATTGCCACTGCTGTAACAAGGCATATTATTCTTATAGTTTTTTTACTAAACAAGTTACTGCACCTCCGTTACACTTAACACATTATTTATAATAGCAGCTGCCTGAGCACGTGTTGCCGTTTCCTGCGGACGGAATGTACCGTCCTCCATTCCGGAAATAAATCCCTGTGCATAGGCATGGCGTATACCGTCAAGTGCCCAAACCGATACAGCGCTTAAATCTGTAAAGTGCATATCAAATGGTGTTTCAAGCTGTTGGTATGTATCTTCCGTCAAGCTATACTGATATGCTGCTTGCATTATATATGCCATTTCTTCTCTTTCTATAGGTTTATCGCCGTCAAAGTATCCGCTGTATATACCCTTATCATCGACAATCCTAAATCCATAGTCTCCTATCATTTCCTTAGGTATTA
>CALXQE010000095.1 GCA_944390495.1 uncultured Clostridia bacterium | reverse complement strand
TCTGTTTTATCTAATATTTATATACTTTAGTTTTTGTCTGCACTCTTTCCAATCGGGACATACATCTGCGAGTTCTTCATAAAATTTGGCAGAATGGTTTGGCTGTAAAAAATGCGTAAATTCATGTAAAACTACATATTCTACACACTCTATTGGTGCATACATTAGGTTTGTGTTAAATGTCAAAATACATTTTGTAGGATGACAACTGCCCCAGCGAGATGCCATTTTACGAAATTTTATCTGTGGATATTTGATACCTTGTTTTTCAAAATATGGGTATACTTTTTCACAAAGGGCAAGTATTATATTTTTAATTTCGTCTTCGGTGAAGTATTGTTTTTGGGGATTTTTATTTGCATACTTGTTTAAAGCATTTATAATAAAATCCGTTTTTGAAATTATAAATTCATCAATAATATTTTGTGGTACCAACTTGTTTGCGGATACGTGAATTGTTCCGTCTGGTTTTATGCGAAGATTTATATTTTTGACTTTTTTGTACTGTAAATCATACTTGATTTTTAAGTTTTTTAAATTTATTTCTTTAATCATTTTTTAAATTCTTTTACCTTTTTGAGAATTTCTATATCTGCAGGACAGAAATCATAGTTGTCAATTTCAGATGCAGTAATCCATTTAATATCATCGTGTTCTAACTTCTTAGGGATACCTTCTAAGATAGTTGAATTAAATAGAGTCAGATGTACAGTAATATCTGAATATTCATGAACCACATCCATAAATATATCCTCGGCAGAAATAATTATATCTAATTCTTCTTTACATTCACGAATCAAAGCCTGCTCTTTTGTTTCTCCAAACTCAACCTTACCGCCTGCAAATTCCCATAATAAAGCTCTTGCCTTATTTTTAGGTCTGCGGCATATCAAAAATTTATCATTATCCCATATAAGTGCTGCTACTACTTCAATCATCATTACAAACCACCAATTTATTTGTATATACTATTTATGATAAACTTGTCCATCATCAAAATTATATCATACGAATAGTTGAATTATCAATAACTTTATTGTTTTTTATTATAAATTAAAATTATGGGTTATAAGTGTACCTTTTTGATATAAAGTAGGTACAGAAGAACTGGGACGTAAAGGTTATCAATCAAAAAATAACCGTTCTCAGGATTTTGAGAACGGTTATTTTTAATTTTCTGAAAAAGGAGGGAGTTTAGGATAAATTGTTATTTCAAAATTATCAAAAGGACCTCCCTGTGGGGATTTTTCATCTTTCAAATATACTACTTTCTCAAGAACTTCTTTGAGCATATCGTTTTTTGCTTGTGCTGAAGGTAATTCATGATATACTTCAATTAAATTTTCTACTTTGGGAATGACATTTGATATATTATCCTGTCTGGCAATTTCTATAGATAATTCTTTTTCCATAATAGATATATTTTCTTTTATATTATTAATTTTTTCGGATAATTGACGAGAACGTTCAAGAAATGTGTCTGTATCGTAAATTCCTTGTTCTAAAAAGTCATGAACACTACTTAATTGTTTGTACATTGTATCAAGTTCTTTTTTTTGTTTTTGTAGTGACTTTTGCTTAATCTCTATTTGAGAAATATCGTGAACGTCTAATTCTATGTTTTTCCATTGCAATTTGTATTCTCCAAGCCATTCTTCAAGTGCCTGTAAAATACGTTCCTCGATTATGTATAAATACGAGCTAATATTATTGCATGAGGCTGCATGACAAATTAATGTATCTTTTGTGCTATTAGTATATGGTCGTCTTACCATACGACGTCCGCATTTACCGCAAATTATTATACCGCTTAATGGATTTTTTACAGTATTTTTTTCACCTATCGGTCGTGGAGGATTGTGTTTCATAAGTTCTTGTGCCATGTTAAATGTTTTTTCTGATATTATTGAAGGATGCAACCCTTTAGCAAATACACAATCTTCTTTTTTGTTTCTTGGTCGTGATACTGTAAGTTGACCATCAACAATTCTTTTAGATGCAGGTCGCCAATTCCAACGAATAATTCCAATATAAACCGGGTTAATAAGTATATCTCTTATTGTTGAAACAGTCCAATTTCCTCCTGTCTTTGTTGGAATTTTCATATCATTAAGACGGCGAGCAATAAGGGTTGTGCCGAGGCGTTTATATGTCCCATCAGTCTGTACTTCACCCACTGTATATAATTCGAATATAAGGCGTATAATATCTGCTTGTTCTTCATCCGGTTCAAGAGTCCATCCTTTATCATTAGTAATATGGACACGTTTATAACCATACGGAGTTTTATTGCTTACATATTTACCTTCTTGTACAGAAGCAATTCGTCCGCGTTGTAAACGTCGATTTATTGTTTTATATTCGCGACGAGACATAAATAATCCGAATTCAAAATATTCTTCATCAAATTCATTATTTGGATTATATGTTTTCATTGGAGTAATGATTTTTGTGTCGCTGAATTTAAACGCTTGTGCAACAAGCCCTTGATCTATAGTATCACCTCTTGCAAGACGTTCAACTTCCATTACAAGAACACCATCCCATATACCCTGTTCTACTTCCTGCAATAAGTGCTGCATTACCGGTCTTGAAGAAATGGTCTCACCGGAAACGATTTCTTTATAAATTTCTGTTATATTAAGCTTCATCTTTTTGGCAAGCTCGAGTAAAGTTTTTTCGTGACGTGCAAGAGTTTCTCCCTCTCCGTGTGATTCAGCTTCTGCATCGGCACGAGATTTTCTTAAATATATACAATACTGCATTTTAATCCCTCTTCCTATATACGTTATTTTCAACATCTTTAAAATCGGGACGAAGTTTTCGTATAAAATTTAGAACGAGCTCCGCTTCTTCTGGAGTAAGAGTATTAAATAAGAGTTCTGCATCGTAATTTTTTATATTTTTGTGAGAATCCATAAAAACACTTCTTTCTTTGTAATATTACGTTTATTTTACAACAATATTACAAAGCAAAGTGTGGTCTGTTATAAAATATCATATATATGATTCAGACTAAGGAAAATATGAAAAACTCGCTCTTCGGTGTTTTTCTTGCGGTT
>CALXQE010000094.1 GCA_944390495.1 uncultured Clostridia bacterium | reverse complement strand
AGCTTTCGTCAATGGACTTACATCAATCAGTTTTTTACAAATTCATCCTCGCTCAATTCATCAAATTTACCGTCAAAGCCGCTTATGTCCGTAATGACGTCAATTATACGCGACTTTTCACCCGTTTTCAACAGTACATCGACGGTTTCTGCGTCGTCAATTATACCGAACTTATTCTTTATCTGTTCATTTCCCCATATTTTCTTTCTATCTTCATCTACTGTCGCTGTATAGATTAGATATGAGTTATATCTTGTAGAACTCGTCTCTTTTGGTATCGGAGGATATTTTGTTCCTGCGGGATTTTTCATATACACTGTTGCCTTTTTTCTTGCCGCCTGTACTTCATCCTCGCTCAAAGGTCTTATAGTAAATTTAAAATAAAATTTTCCGTCTCTCTCGATTTTTATTTCTTTTTGCTCTTCTTGGCTGTTCTTAAAATCTGACGCTGCCAAAAGTGCTGATACCAAATTATACTCGTCATTTTTAAAATCAGTTGAATTTTCAAGTCCTGTTATATTAGTCATATTTTCTTTATTTGACATTTTAATTTCTCCTTCATGTTTCTACATTAGTATGTATATTTTGCTGCCATTTCCGATATTAACTTAGGAATTGAGTTTAATCTAAAAGACTGCTGTCTTTTAACCACCTCACCCGGTGTCAACGATTGCAGGTCTATTGTACCGTTCGGCATTGCGTTATTAAGCGTCAAACGCTCCTCACTGCTGCTGTCCGGTTTTTGCATTAATCCTTGGAAGTTATAAACCGGAACATATCCGTTTGCAATAGCTTTCAACAACGGTGAAATAATCAAATCATCACGTATGACCGCTTCAGTGAATGTCAGGTCAAATGTCACTCCTGTCGGAACTGTACCGACAATGATTGAACCTACACCCTGATATTCTGTTGAGTTTATATTCATTGATACTTTGTATTCGTTGATTTCCGCCAGAAATACATTCACCCCTCCGGCTTCCACAAAGAGTTTACCGTCTTTGCCTGTCATAAGCTCGGTTGTATTTAGTGTTGAACTGTTTCCTTGTGCCATGTTTTACATTCCTCCTCTTCAAATTAAGAATTTTCACTGTATTTGAATTGATAATTCAAAAATATACGCTCAAGAGTATCAATATCTACCGCATCAATTATAAAATGAGCTGTATCTCCGCCATATCCTTTTTCACTGTCAATAATAAATGTCGGATCTATCAGCTTACGTTCTTTCGCCATTTCATCAAGTACCATTTGTCCTTGTTGTATTACATTTGCAATACCATCCGAATCACAGTTTACCTTGCCTATCAGTTTTTCCATTTGCTTATCAAGTCTGTAAAACGTTTCGTGACGTACCTTAACACGTTTAATTTTCTTCCAGCCATCATCCTGGTTTTTATCGGGTTTCACTAAAGTAGTAACGCCGCTGTCAAAAACTACTTCGCCGTCATCATTTACGGATAACAGCAAGAGTCCATTTGAAATAGCGTTAGTATAATCTCTATTTTTCAAGAGTTCGGTTACATTTGCCGCCTTTGGCATTATCTTATGTACAATACTTTCATTTGATGGTGTAGCAGCAATAACACCTGCCACTATCGCTATTGCTTCCGCACCTGTTACTACAGTTCCATCACTTTTAACAAAATCACTGCCAAAATAAACAATCGTTGGATTGTTATTTGATGCGGCATTGCTCATTCTTGTGCTTAAATCTTCACTCCCTTGACTGCCGATAACAGAAATGTCCAAGCATCCGTCGGCGAAAGCGGTACGATTATACTCTTTAAGCAAATCCTGGACGTCAGAATCAACAGTATCAAGCGCAATTGTATTACAGTAATACGGCTCTAAAGCCTCAAAAGCTGTACCATAGCTCTCTGTTGTGACTGTAGGATTTACACCCCCAGTAAATGCCTGCTGTGTGACAGCATCTATACTTCCACTCGGTGCGGCTTCTTCTGCCACTGCTGTAATATAATTACTGTTATATGCTGTGACAGCCTCAACAAGTGCTTTAGCCTCATTTTCATCAGTAGGAAATGTAATTGTTTCAAGAGCCTCTTCTCCATCATAAATAATTAACTCTCTATCGTTAGACGAACCGAGTTTATCTCTTACTGTTAATGCAAATTTACGTGTGCCCGGATATTTCAATGTAACTGTTACCGCATCACTCCCATCAATTTGTAATTCTGTACTGCCTTTTGTGCCACCGTCACCCACACGAATAAGATACAGAGTGTTAAGACCTCCGTCCATAAATGCATTAGCTATATTCACTGTACCGCCATTTCCGTAAATCTGCCTGATTGTAACATCTGCATCTGATACATTATGTACAGTTACCTCATTAAGAGGCCCCCAGTCCGCTTGTATAGGAAGTTTTCCTATCCCATCAAGTGCCTGTATTATATTTGTTCTTGTATTTGCGTTGGTGTATTTACGATAAACCCCCGGTCTTTTATACTCTTTCCCATCTTCATAGACAAATCCCATACTTATTTGACCTCCTTATTTTTAAATTTAGTGACAATATCTTTTGCTTCATCTACGGTAAAGGCTGTCTTTCCACTCTTGTGTAGTGCAACGCTTATGATTTCCTTACTTGCACCAAGTATTGTTTCAGCCGATATTAAATCATCTATATGGTACATTGATACAGCTTTTTCCTTTGATTTCGGTAACACTCCCTTGTTATCCGCAATATTTTCTGTAAAAACTTCTGTTTCTGAATCGGCTTTTTCCATCAACCTTCTTGCCATTGCTTTTCTCCTTTCTTTTTTTACATCAAAAAGAGGAAAGCTCTCTACCGAAAACTTTCCTCCTGATTGATTATGATTTTATTTAATTGTTTCGTACTGTATACATTCAGTATACAATAATCACCCTCAACAGATAATTGACCTAAACGTGTTTCATCAGTTCCCGACTTGACTTGATTATTCCAGTCAACACGCAACCATGTACCATCATCAAATTTTAATATTTTTATCTGATTAAGTTCCTGGCACATCAAATTCGCCAGTGCATTTGATACCGATGTATTGTTATCAGTAAAAATATGTGCATGCATATGAGCTGTGTACCAATTACCGTTATATGTACTTTTCATATGTTCACTTGGATATATGCCCGAATTACGCCAATATACTGCCGGAATATCATCTGTTGGTTTCCATACCTCAGGAATGTCTTTATCGTATCCTATTAACTTACAATCGGGTATTAAAGTCCTTGTCCACTCATTAACGAGTCTAATAGGGTCAGGCTCTTGTGTAATCTGTGACGGAAATGCTATCAGTGTACAGATTACCGCCGCCACAGATACCAGTTTATCCGGCTCTGTAAAATACCTTGTTGCGTTCCACTTGACAAGCACCGTTTCAGATTTTCCCGTAAAGAAGAAACCATCAACACTTTTTATAAGTTGCTCCACAATTTTAGGTATATCCGCTTCATTATACGACTGTATATCCATTTCCAACGTACCGCTTATCTTACGCTCAATGTCGGCCTGCATATTTACATAGCTTACAATTCGACTGTACTGAACGTTGTCATCCCACAATGTATCGTTATCACTCGGTGCTTTTTTATTAAATACTGCCGGTCTACCATTGTATTTTGTTAAATATGCCGTCAAATCACCGCATGATACAAGATGTGCGTTAAGTATTCTTTCAAACATTTACCGTCCTCCTTTAAACATAAGGTTCGCTAAATATTGCAAGTGCCTGCGGTGTAGCATCTTCCAATATCCGTTCGCAATGCGGTCGTGGTGCCATTTTGCTTGTGCCGTATTCAAGATATGGTCCATATATGCAGTCACTTTCTACCCTCGCCGTATATGACGTTCCATTGTTTTCTGTTGAAGAACGAAATGAATTACGGTAATTGCCTGTTCTTACTCCCGGCGGTTCTCCCGGTGCTGACACATCTCCGCCACTCATTACGTGGTACACAGAATTTCTTAAAACATTTGACACTTTTACCGCACGTCCGGGCAGTTGAGCTTTGACTTTTTCAATCGTTTCTTCCACGATTATGTTTAACTTACTCATTTTATATCAAACCTTTCCTCAACATAATAAATCATAGCCACGTTAAAGCTAGCAGCATTTACCGTTCCTTGGATGTAGAATTTGCGTCCGTTTTCTAATACAATATAGTCCGTAGATTTGGCTTTTACCTCTGCTCCATGTTGTACTATTGTATGAGTAATAGGATGTTGATTTTGTTTCCATTCAGCTATATCTTTTTGACTTGCCTCGGCAAGTATACCCCAAAATGAGTTTTCTGTTTCTGTATATTCTGATATGATAGGTGTTCCCTCTTCAGTTAATCCGCCTTTTTTCGAATATATTTTAAACTTATGAAATCCTTGCCCCGGTACAATATTTGCTATAAACATTTAATATCACCCTTTCCAATCATTACAGTGCATATCTTCATAGAAATACGGCTGACTATTTTTTTCATATGCAGACGAAAGCGGCGGTGCAGATGTGTTATACTTACTTTTTAGTTCTTCATACAGTTGTCTCCACTTTTCCACTCTGTCTGAAAAACTATACGACAACGGACCTACTCTTGTATCGCATGAATGAGCAAACTTCATCAAAATAGCCTCTAATGCGGCTAATTTTGCCCGTTTCCAACTCTTATTCATTTCTAATACCGCATTATATTCCTCATCAGATAATGCTGCTGTCAGTTCCGCCGGTGAGAACTTCGTATCACCTAATTCAAAACGCAGACGGTCCATTCCATTCTGTTTTATTTGTTCTGGGTTATATGAGTATGTAGGCATTATTCATCACCGCCGTCGTTATCCTTGTTATCAAATTCTTCTATAGGAGCCTGAATTTCGGTGTTGTTTTCATCCTCTGCCCGATCTAAAAGAGTTTCATCCAACTTTTTCAGTTTTGTTTTAACTTTTGTCCTTGTTTCCAATACACATAAAAGGTCATAAATATTCTTGTCGGTAACCTGTTCAATCTGCTCTATAGCATCTTCTACTGGCATTTGACAAATAGTCAAGACTGTTATAAGACTACTTTCAGAAAGATTTACGCTTTCACCTGTTGCATATATCGGAATACTCACCGTCCGCTCCGTAGGTTTTGAAATACTTAATGCTTTTGCACTCACGTTTGACGGTAGTTCAACCAATATATTAAACTTTACAAGCCTTTCACACTCATAAATATTCATTTCAGTCGCAGGAATAACTTCACCTTTTAGATAATCCTTTCCGTTTATTCTGCAATTTTTATTGGCTAAATAATTCATGCTCACACCTCCGATTAAGATTCGGGAGTAACAGCGTTTGAGAAGTACATACCTAAATCCTTACACACAATTCTCATATCCTGTGATACCATACCGCCAATATAATGCGAATACGTACCAGGTGCACCTTCCCATTCAATTATGGGCAATGTAGCCCCTAATCCCATATCCCAACGGAATGTATAACCGGCGGTAGCTTCGTCTATCATAGGTGTTTTGGTTGCATAAGCGAGAATCATTGCATTTTCATCACATATAAATTCCATATTGCCAGCTTCACCCAAACCTGCACTATTCCAAATTGAATTAAATACTACAACCTCATCTACTCCAAGAATTGTAGCAAGTGCCTGTGTTGTAATTAACGCTGGATTGATTGTTGTTCCTCCATAAACTACTCTACTTACAATATCAGGATGATTTTTAAGTGCGTTAAATACTCTTTGTCCCATACCTAACTTATTTGGTTTTCTGCCTGTTGATTTCAGCATTGTTGTAATACATTCGTCAATAAAACCAATAGGATCAGAACCTGTATTGTCAAATGAAACAAAATCTATACCCGAACCTTTGGTTGCTCCGCCTTTTAAATCAGTACCCCAAACTCCCTCTTTGAAGAAATTTTTTGCAAACATTTTGTTCTGATGTATAAATATCTGCTGTGCAATTACCCTTGACTTGTTCTGTCGTAAATTCATCATTCCCGGTGCATTTAACCTTGTCAAATCCGATTGGTTGATATCATCATAACCCAAAATTATCTGTTCAGGTTTGCATCTGTATTCGTCTGTATCATAGCTGAGTATCGTTGGGTCAACCTTACCTAGTATTGGCTTTGATTGCACATTATCTCTCAATAAATCTTCCTTGGAAAACTTATAGTATGATGCAGTTGACAATGCAACAGGAACTTCTGGGAAGAATGTTGTTGCACCGTTTGTCATCTCCTGAAAATATGCAGTGCTGATTGACGTTAACGGCATATTTACCATGGTTCTGTTTTTTGTAATTCTCTCAAATACTTCTTTTCCCATTGTTTATTATCCTCCTTTGAATTATACTGGCTTATAGTAGTTTACTATCTCAATAGTTCCTACCGCATTTGCGTTACATTTGCTCAACGTAACACCGCAAACAAAGTCCCCCGCCTCGGCAGCTGCAAGCGTACCGTCTGTATTGACCGTAAGCTCCGTACCTGCAGATACTGACGCACCAATTACGGCTACACCTACGCCAAATATCTGGTATGTAACATCATCATACTTTTTTACTTCATTGTCGTTATCAATGGTAACAATACCTATTGGCTTTTCACCCTTTGTACTGCAAAATACCAGGTTGCCGTCTCCGTCAAACTTAACAGCTTTGCCGCCTACATCTTTCATATCCGCCGCAGCTGTACCCACTCTTGTAGGCGAAGTGTTTATCGCATTTGTCATATACTGTGCCATGTTATTAACCTCCTATTTCTGCATCGTATTCAGCCATAAGATTCGGATTTGCTTCCCATACCTTAGCCATGGCCTGATTGTCTGTTAGTTCAGGTGCATTCTTCTTAATCTCTGCCGCAAGTGCCTTAGCCTTTGCTATTGCAGTACTGCCGTCTGCAATGTGTCCGCTTGCTCCTACTTCACGGAAAGCACCCGATTTTTCAATAGCCTCTACGCTTGCATCAAGTACGCTTATCATATCGTTAAATGCCGTACCTCCCGCTGCTTTTAAACTCTTAAATGTAGGTACGAGTTCTTCCGGCTTTTTGCCGATAACTTCGTACTTTTTAGCAATATCTGTTAGCTCTTTCATTTCCACTTCATCTCTGAACTTACGGAATTCTTCAAGCTCCTGTTGAACAATTGGATTTAAACCTTTGTAAATATCTTCTTGCTCATCCTCTTTTTTCTTTGCGACATTTTTTGCTGGCTTTTTTCCGCTGCAATTTTTCTCACAGTCTTTAATTCCTGCTTTATTTATGATATTTTCAAGCTGTTTAATTTCATCTTCCGATAGCTTGCTTGTATCTATATCTTTCAATGTCATGTCGACTTCATCTCCTTCTTCAATTTCCGCCGTTTCCAGCTTATATTTTGATTTGACTATCTCTGTATTTTTTAAATTCTTTATAATTTCTGCCACCTCGTCAGCCGTTTCACATGACGTACTGTAGTTACTGCTTTCACCTTTACTCCAATACTCAACGGATAATGTTGCGGCACCGTAAAATTCTTCAAGACTCTTATTCATAGCCTCTATCTTATCGTCAAGCTCATTATCTGTTAGTATCGATATAAGACTACTGCTTAAAGCTTCTGTAAAGCCCCAAATTTGACGATATACTTCGTCAAGCGTTGTGTTTCTAACCTTATCTTTAAAACTCTCAGCAGTTTTCTTAATCTCCTCCGGTTTTACCTTACCCTTAAACATTTTGATATGGGCATAGGGATTAGCTCCCTCCGTCACAAAATCAATCTTTTTTATTGTAAGATTTTTAAGTTTTTTCGGCATTATTCCACTTCCTCTCTGACAGCATCACCCTCGATTGAAAACATAAGATATGTGCCGTTCTTAATCTTTTCCCAAACATCATTATCTGTAACTCTGAATCCTACCCACCAGCCTTCCGGTAGTGTCCCGTTTGGCACTCCCAGCTGTGTCATCTTTTCCTTTGTAAATACAATACTTTCAACGAGAGTAGCTACACCGCCTCGTTCGTGCATTTCGCCACCATCACGATAATTCTCTACATAGATGTAAGCAGCTTTTTCCAGTTCGTCAATATCTATCATATCGTCGTCCCAGTCCTCAACTTGCTCGCCGTTTACCCTGGTTGATACGTTTGCCCAGCCAAATACAATGTGCTTATCTTTGTTTGTTTTTTTGACCTCAAATCGACCTTTAAACACAACGTCCGGCTGTTCTCTCGCCCTCGGAATTATTAAATCCGTAAATGTTTTCATTTTTTCGTTCTCCTTTCGATTTTTATAATGCAATAAAAAAACACACCGAATTTCAGTGTGTTTTAAGCATTCTTTATTAATGTCTGCCTTGTCCACATCTGCATTTTGCAGATGTTTTAAAAACGTTTGACAGTATTCTTTTTTTATGATAGAATGTAAGCAAGAGGATAACTGAGGTTATTCCGCATGGGCATTTTTATAAAAAGCCGTCTACTTTGCAAAGTAGGCGGCTACTTTTTTATATAGATTACGATAAGTAATATTAACAATAAAACTATAGATAAATCTTCCATAAACGACACCTACATTCTATTTAAGGTGTCAGAATAACCGCTTACCCTCTTGCTATGTGATTTATTGTATCATATTTTGTATATTTGTGTCAATGTAAAAAGCACGTTCATATAACATGAACGCACTCTATGATAAATCACTGTATTGGCAATGGTCACATATCGACCTTGTTTCTTTATTATCCTTAAATTCAACTTCCGGCACTGATGAAGGTTTGAAACCTGCAGTTAAGCACATTACAATCTCATAGCAAATATCAGCAGATATTTCTCGATTGCATATTGGACACATTCTATCTTTATCACTATACATATTTTTGCTACCTCATATGTTTCTCTGTTGTTTTCTGCAAAGTCACCTTCATTGGATGTCACTGTTGTCTTTTTTTCACTATTTGTAAAATTATATGTCTTTTATAAACTTGGATCAATTCTTTTTTTACAATTTTTACAAATTCCCTTGTGTAAACTTGTCAACGTAAAATCCAAATCATTTTTCAGTATATCTTCTTTTATCATATCATCAATAACATCTTGTATATCACAACATAAGCCAATATCAATTATACTTCCTGTTATTGGACATAGAACTTCATCTATAACATCAGACATTTTTTAGCCACCTCCAATAATTTAAGTGTATCGTCTTTATAATCCTCTTTACTATATACAGTTGATACATTATTATTTCTCATTAAAATTCCTATAACACCATTATCCGAATAATAATTAAGCTGTGTGTTAGGGGACGAATATTTTTTCATCATAACAATAGCAGAGTCTTGAAAACTTACTGCTTGTTCTTTAGTAATTCCTCTTTCAATCAGACGTTTTTCGGCATGATTACGCCACCCTTTTATCTCAACATTTACAATCGGATACGCTTTCCCCTTGCCTATAATTCCCACCTTTTCAAGTTCTCTGTCGATTTTTACATATTCTATCGGTCTATCGTTTATATTTCGATAATAATATTTTAAATCCTCCCATTTATCATTATCATTATACTTCATATTTTGAAACTCTGCAAGAGTTTTGGGCATATTATCACGTCCAAGCCGTTTAATATACAGTTTATACTGCTCTTTATCACTATAATAGTTAATATGAGCTTTCTTCTCGGAATCCGTCATACTATACCACTTACTGACATCCAAATGCTCGGCATCATCGCCTTGCAGAAATTCTTCACCGCAACAGCAATTTGGATGTATCGGAGGGTGTTGAACTTTATTATCTTTGAATGTCACTCCTGCAGGTATTTTATAATTTTCATGAAACGGTACTGTTTGACCCGCTAAAGACAAGCAAATGGGACACATATTATCATTGCCTGATGTAACCCATTTGCGATATACGTTAGTGATATATCCATGTTCTATTGCCCATTGAATATAAGCTGTAGCGGATTGGTTATGAGCTGTATTTAACTCCGTTCGGGCAATATTCCTCGCCCTCTGTTTTCGTTGCCTATCAGCCATTTTTCGAGTTGCCGCACTCGCCCGGCTGTCAAGTTCTTCATACGATAACTTGGGATTACTCTCCTTTAAGCCATTATATACAGTGTCATAATATCTCTGATTGGCAAGCAGCTGTCTTTGTGTTAAACCAACAGTATCTTTTATACGTGTGGCAACACTCTCAACGCTATAACCACCGTTTTGAAGTGTGCTGTTTATTATAGTTTTAACATTATTCCTCTGATTTTCTGTAAGCTCTATAATTAAATTTCCTGCTCTTTCATCACACCACTGTGAATAAAATACATCGTATCTAAATTGATTTTGATGTAAGTCCTCTGTGTCTACATTCGAGAATAACGATTGTTCGGGAATATCCGCAACGGCCTGTATATCTGCCTTAACATCAGCAATGTTTTCCTCTCCTACTGTTTCCATTGTCTGATATAAACTATTATCAATAAACTCTCGGAGTGATTGCTCATAATCTTCCGTCATCTTATCGCTATTAAAATTACCGTCACCATTTATATTTCCTATTATGGTATCAATACTTAGTTCATTGATACTTTCTCCATAAGCTATCCAAAATGCAACAAACGCAGATATGACTTTATCCTCATACTTCTTAAGCATATCTCTTATTCTTTGAAGCACGTTTTTCTCATCTTTGCTTTTTATGACCTTTACGGTATATATAAGCTGTTTTTTAGCCTTTTTATAGATAATCATAAATTTATTCCTTATCTTTAAATTCACTTTTATCAGGTGTAGCACCGCTATTATTATAATCAAGTATTTCCGGCAGTTTAGCAGCGTCACGTAGATATGACTCCAAGCTTTCATCTGGTGATATAAAACCTGCACCAGCAATCTTCTGAATGAAATCCCCTAATTCACCGAGATTTCTATTTTCCACTTCTCCATGAATAATTTTAGGATAGTCTGTAATATCTTTAAAATACTCGCCATTCATATCTATAAGGTCAGGTATGGCTTTATTATTAAAAACCTCGGCAATAATGTCAAGATATGCACCTATTGCAACAGAAAACATTTGAGATTTATCTGCACTTAAATTATATGTTCCAGTGCTTTGATGTCCAAGCATAATGAAATCTGCAAGAACTGTCATAGCGATTCGTGCATCATAGCGTTCAATAATTGCATTTGTGTCAAAGTTGCGTCTTCCACCAGTTGTAAGCAGTTCCAATTTCCAGCCGGGCGGTAAAACTATACCTTCCATACTATCTCTACGAATATTCTTGACGTATCTTTCCGCCTCTGTCCTCATCTTAACCATATCATCATCATATGTATCCCAAATATCCATATCGTTGGGAGCTGTCATAACTGGCAATCCGGCAAGATCACGTTCAATTCCTATACCTTCGATTTCCTGAATACGCTTTTTAAAATACCAACTACGATAGCTATTTCTTAAAATGCTCCTTCCTTCGGGACTTCCTTTTCTGCTTTTTGTACGAAATAACAACAGCTTTTCAATTGGTATTGTAATTATATTATATTTAGGTGGTGGCATTTGTGTCATTCCTGTGAGATTATCTTCATCGTCATATTGCCATTCGTATAATGTTTCCTGTGCCCTTATCGGCAGTTTTTGCCAGCCTATCAAACCATCATTGTATTTGCTGCTCAGCCTAATATCCTTTTTTCGGCCCATACGTCTTTTATACACAATTTCGTGTGCACTCCAACCGTATGTAAGCATTGACAAAATCTCACTTATAGTATCAATCCAAGTGTCTGTCATGTCGTTCATACACTGCCACACAAAAACTGATGCTTCCTCATCAATAGAATTATTACCTCCGGCTTGAACATCCCAAGAACAACCTCGAATAAGCATTTCAATAGCAAAGAGTATTGAGCCTATAATATCATCATTTTCGGCCATTTCTCGGTATGTTTCAATACCTCTCTTTCCACGAAGTTCTTTGAGAAATTCTTCATAAAAAATACCGCCTGTACGTTTCTGTCCAATGCGGCCTGTTTCGTTATATTTATTTATCATTATTCTTACCTCCAGTGGCTGTCTTTTATTAGTCCATTACCGTTTGGTGTTGATAATGCTACATTACTCTTTTCAAGTTCTGAAAAAGCCGATGATGAAGCATCAACCATATCTTTAAACTGTGATTCGGGAAAACTTTCAAGCTGTGATAAATATTCCTCATTCCACTCTCCCGCAACAATTTCAACATTTCCATGTTGCCATTGTGCTGCAAATGGCTCAGCTCTTGTTTCCTTACTTCCGCTTTCACGTTCTGTCATAACACTAAAACCGGCAAGAAATTTTATAAAACTCTCTGCTTGTGCCTTACCTGCCTGTCCGGGGTCTTGCGGTAACTTAATCTTTACTCGCTTATATTTAGCCTTGTCAATTTGTGCTGTGGTCTTTATAGCTTGCCGTGCGTCATCGGCACTATCTCGTTTGTTGTACACATCAGCGACTACATAATGTCCGTTTTTGCGTTTACCCATAAGGACACCTGCTGTAAATGCAGGTTCTCCGCCCTCTCGTTCACTTGTAGCTGCCAAGTCCCAACCTCGCACCCATTTCACTACATCATTGGGTACGGTATCTATAATAGTGATTTGCGTACGTTTAAAATACAATCCCGCCGCAGGTTTTATCTTCCAGTTACCATTGAGCAAACGTTCTTTTTCAACCTCTGGTAAAGCCTTCAAGTTTGAAATGTAACCAGGGTCTTTACTCATTAAAATTTTGTTATCCGACAGCTTAGATGCTATAAATGTTACACTTTTGCAATCGGTGATCTCGCATTCCGTCTTATCAACCAATTCTTCGGGAGTGTTCGCCCAATAAATTTTATTATTAAGACGTACCATCCAGCGGATAACTCCGCTTCGCTCCGATATAGGATACCCTGTATCTGTATCTATCCACCATTCAATAAAGCCTGCAACCCATGAGTCAACATCGGGATTTGTTGTCGCTCGTACATACGGACGTACACCGCATGTAGAGCGATTTCGTGACAGCATATAAAAAAACTGACTCTGTGAAAAATGAGTCAGTTCGTCAAAACCTATATATGTAATCTGTGAACCTTGCCAAGCAAGTTTATCCTTTTCATACTCTAAGTGTGCAAAAGATACTTTTGCACCACTCGGAAATCTCCATGTAGGCCGAGGATTTCTTGACGGCTTAGCGTTTGCATGTGGATATATGTCAGAGGCTGTATCCCATAGACCACCTTCGGACATTATTTGATTTGCATTCTTACGAAAAATAACCGCACCAAAATTAGGATTATTTATATGCCTTAGTCCTTCAAGCAGTAAAGCGTATGATTTGCCGCCTCCTGCCGCACCGCCATAAATAACAATATCTGCCGCAGATGATAAAAACTGTTCCTGTGGCCCCGGTTGAGGTCCTATATTCATTCAATATCCCTCCCATTATCAGGCAAATATATATTTACCGTTCCTGCACCACTTATGTCCATAGAATTTGTAGCTGATATATTATCATTTCTGTCTTTTCTAAGCTGTGCTAAAGCCTTAACACATTCAATCTTTTTACCTTGTATCTTTGTAAGCTCATTTTCAAGACGCTCTACAACGCTTATCACCGAATGCGTTTCTGTTGTTCGATTGTATTCGTCATACAAATAACTGATTTTATCCTCGTCAATCTTTTTTTGTCTAAGTTCTCTGTAAAGTTCCTCGTCCTCATTGTTTTCAAAGATTTTTTTCTTTTCCGTCTGAACTATACTTTCTATATACAAACCGCCTTTCATGCCTCTGTATTGATTTATGGCCTGCATAAGTCGTCGTTCTCTTACATCAAGTAAAAAAAGTATATCCATTAACTGCTGTTCCTCATCAGCGGGCATACTTTTTATCATCGCTTTTTCTTCATCAGTAAGCACATCGTATCGGACAGCCGAGTAACCTCCATGCTTCCAAGCATATTTATTACCTATCGGTGCACCGTTTCCACCTTGATTACCTACTGCATTCTTATTTCCTTTTGGAGCTCCTCGATGTCCTTTTCTCGGTTGCAACTCTTCTGATATTTGGTTGCAACCTTTTTTCTCTTTGGTTGCAACCTTTTTTTGTTTCCAATAACGGGAAGCCCACGATTTAACCGTATTAACCGACACACCATATTTTTCAGCTATATCTTTATATTTCATTCCTTTTTTATAATCTTTATAGGCTTCCTCTCTTGTTTCCATTACATCATCACCGCCTCCGTTCTGTTAAACTTGAGTTTGTTTCGTAGCTCATATGTTATTCATAACTGTTGATCTGCTATATCCATCGACACCTTTTGTCATCATATTCAAAAAATCTTCACGTGAAAAGTCCGATAATCTGAATACCTCTTCGGGTTTCATACCGAGCTGTTTCCCGATTTCGTGTACCGTCTTGCCCTCATCCATAAGTCGCTTTACTATCGCTTTCATAGGTTCAAGCAGATGGGTACCTCTTGCTCTGTTGTGTGTCACTGTGCCGTATATGTCCTCACTTTCTTCGTTGTGTTCGACAATTACAATTGGTACTTTACCGTCCAATGCCGAATGTAAAGGTTCTTGTCCCGCAACCGTCCAACGATGAAAGCCATCAATTATAGTCATATCTTTTCTTACCACAATAGGCAGTGTCCAACCATTAACCATAATTGATTGTACCAAAAGTTTCAAATTTTCTTTTGAAACTTTATTCGGGTTGTAGTCATTAGGTTTTAGCAAATCTCTATCAACCCATTTCAAAGTAGAAAGCGGAGTGAATAATTTACCGTTTTGCATTTATTTTTCCCTCCTCTCTATCTTTCTTTGCCCTGTCAATATATCCACCGTATACTTGCTGATATAAAGCTCTTAGTGTTCTTGATTTTGGATCACCTGACATCAGACCTTCGTATATGCGTTTATAGTCCTTGTTAGTAGCTATCGCTCCTATCTGCACGAAAAAATTCCTATAACTTAACGCAATCTTTCTTTTATGCTCTGTAGTGAAATGCTTATCGAAATCATTAAAAATTTGTAATAGTTTTGATTTATAGTCAATCTCTTCTATTTTTTCTTCGAGTTGTTTTCTCTTTCTACTGCTACGTCCAAACATTTCGCTATCCCAATATAAAGATGCTAAATATGCATTGGGTTCTCTACGTATTATTCGCTCCATAAGGTTTGGATAATATTCATTCATTCGCACAAGACTTTTTGCTGTATCTATTGAAAAAAATTGTGATACTCTTAATGACCTCTTTGATGTTCCTATCTGCCATAAATACAAATAAATTTCAGGTATCTCAATATTATTCTCTTTTAAGTACAACCATACATCTTTATCGGTCCAATCATATATAGGGAAAATCTGATATCTTCCCGTAATACTGCCACCAGACATATTCATCTTTGCCATATACTTTAAACGTTGTATAGATTCCGATGCTCTCACACCTACAATACTTATTCCATCCATACATACCCGCGGCAAGAAATCTTGATATGCATCTTTACGTGCATTTAATAGAGGATGGTTTCTTATTGCAAATTTGGGTGGTTGTCTAACCCATACATCTTCTTTTAGACTATCCCAACAAATGAAGCTTTCATCATTCGATAATTCATTAAAACAGTTAAAATGCTTTACCTCTATACAATACCACTCAAATTGTGCTCCTGATAAAATAAAGCGTTTTCTCCACTGTTTAACTATATCTTCAATACATGGAAATATAGCCTCCTCATCAATAAATTGTACTATCAATTGACGTGGATTTATTTTCCCTTTATTTATTAATTTTATTGTTATATCTGCCAAACACAAGCTGTCCTTTCCCCCTGAAAATGACATATACACTGGCAATCCATTTTTAAATACATTCTCTATACGTTTTTCCGCTGCCTGCACAACATTGATTGTAGCATAATTACGTCTTATAGCCATATCTTACACCCACAATCTGGGCATATTATATAAGCCCCATTATTCTTTTGTTTTTTATCTTCAGTAGTAGTATTCTCAAAAAATTGTTCAGTGTTTGAATCAGTTTTTTCTGTATAAGGTTGTTGATATTGCGTGCTCTCTGATATATTGTTTTCTTCCTGTAGATTTCCTCTTAACATTTTTTCTTCTTTTTTGTCATGGTTTTTTATCAATTTATGTGCAATATCTTCACTAATAATGCCATATTTGCATACTTCTTCTGTTATTTCCTCAGCGTCAGCTATCATAGACTGTAAAACAGATTCGTCATATCCAGGAATATCTAAATCGTCTCGCAACTCATTTATGAATTGGTCGAACACATCTATATCGTCAATGCCCAATCCATAAATCTTGTTATCTGCAATCATCAGCTTTTTCTTTTGATTTTCTGATAAACCTGTTACTTTATACACATCTGCTGTTTTATATCCTAAACTGCATAATGTTTCATATAAGCCGTTACCACAAAGTATTGTATTATTTTCATCTACAACAATGGGTCTTATTTGACCAAACATATTAACGCTACGCTTAAATTCCTCAATCTGCTTTTTTGTATGAATTCTTGTATTCCTTTCGGGAATATTAATATCTGTTACATCCATTGTTATTATCTTCATGCTTCCACCTCCGACAAAAAGGCTTTTGCACTTTCAATATACTCTGCGGCATCTATAACGATATTCTTATCGATATCAAATACTTCTTTCCATCCATTTTCTACTGATTTCGTCCACTGACGAGCCGGCCACGGATGAGTACCACATAAATAACCGTTTTTCCAATCATAAATAGGTGGTAATTCCTTTTTAAAGTAGTGTATATATGCTAAAATATGCTCATGTTTCCACTCTGCTAAAGGGCTATACCGTATAATTCCTTTTCTATCCTTATAAATATTATCAAGACCTACATAGTTTCCGTCAGTTCTGCGACGTCCCAAAAGAATCATATCCAGGTTATTATCCTTGTAATAGTGGTGCTGTGCTGTATGCTGTACTATGGCGAACCACCGAGCCGCTTTTGTGCTATTCTGCGGGAATAACATGTCTTGATGCTTTGCAAGCCATTCCATATCCTGACCCGTATTGATAATCTCACAATTCTTCGGTTTATGTCTTCTTACCCAGTCTATAAAGGCGGGGTACTCGAGGTTACATACGCCAATCATAGACTTTTTTACACCTGCTTTTTCACAAATATCACCTAATACGATACTATCTTTCCCACCACTCCATGCGTATGCCACATTTTTACCTTTTACCATACTCTGAATATCCAATATCGTCTGATGGACAATAACATTCAATTCTCGTTGTGGCATTATCTGCTCAATCTTCGCTATTGCTTTAAGCCACAGCTCATTATTCATAAATTGTTTTTTTCTCAGAGGTTGCATTTTACTACCTCCGTTTCCTTTGTAGAAAGAGCCACAGTTCCAGATAACAGTACACTTAAACAACTACCTATAATTTTTAATACGTTTATATCAAAAATATTACCTATTGCAAATATCGGTAAGCCAATACATATTGAGGCAATTATACCTCTATATATGCCTTTTTCAGATAGTTTTACACCTTTCAATGTTAGAATAGTAGGTAACAAAGTTGACGCTCTTAGCGTGCCATAGAATAAGAATAGATGGGTAACTGTAAGTCCTGGTATATTTGCAATTACAATTGCAATAAGCAAAGCCACCATCATAACAATTTTTGCTGACCTTGTATCAGATCTATTCGATACATCTGTAATAAGCGATGAAATTGCACACAAATTACTGTCAACTGTTGACAACAGCCCTGATAACATCATAATGACAAAAAGTATCATAACCCAATCAGGAAACACCGAATTAATATAATGAAATGTAAGGTTTCCTACATCTGATGTGATAAAACCTTGTCCGGCAGCTATAAAACCTATAACTCCGATTGACATGGGAACAATTGCAAACAGCAACGCTCCTAAAATAAAAGATTTTTTGACTTTGCTCTTTTCCGCCGAAAATGCTCTTTGCCAAAAAGCCTGATCACCGAATGGACCTGATAATAAACCGATTGCTGAGGATAAACCAAATCCCAAAAATACGCTAATGCCTTGTTTATCAAATAAGTGCCCATATTCGTGTGAAATGCCACTAATACCATTTATTAATGGTTTCACGCCATTGTTATGCAAAAGATATATAACCAAGCCTACGACGGTACCTGCAATAACGATAAATTGAAAAGCATCAGTCACAATCGAACCTTTAATTCCCGAAAACGCCGAACATCCATATCCTATTAAAGCCAATATAACAACTATAAGTGGGAACGATAGTCCTGTAATCATTGACAGCACCTTACCCCCTGCCAAAAGCTGTACAGCTGTTGATAATGCAGACAAGCTCGATAACTGGAACAGATATACATTTCTTATATTTTTTGATTTATATCTATTCTGCATATATCCTGATAAGGTAATACCTTCAGGGAACTGCTTCCTCATCCACACTGCGAATGGAGCAAATATCATTAGACAAATAACATTTGGCACTAAAAACCAAAACAATCCTGGCAAACCGCTTGTATATGCTTTTTCCGCTGATGTAAACAACGCTGGTGCCCATATCCACGTTGCCGCTATACTCAAAGTAGACAACACTGCTCCAACATTTCTATTGGCAACACAAAAGCGTTGCATATTTAATTCTTTTTTCGTGAAAATCGCAGCAACGCCTATGACTGCTATGCAATATGCACATAGCACTAACAATCCTTTCATCTTAAATCCTCCTAAATTTCTTAATATTCAGGAGGGAGCATATAGAAAATTCCCCCTTTCAGGCATGAAAAAACCGCCTATCTATACTCAGATAAACGGTTTTTTGTTTAATTTAGAATTTTACTGATACCATTTTAACACCTTCTTATAGCCGTGTCAATGCCTACTTTGTGCCCATCACTCTCCTATGCTGTCAACACCGAACAATAACACACTTAATTCTTTGCAGGCAGCTTCAACATCTTTATACACCGTGCGCTTATCAATAAAATATGTATCTGCTATTTCAGCTTTTGAATGAGGAATATCCGAAATATACATATCATATAGCACTTTCTTCCGTCGTATTTTGACATCACTCTTAGATTTATCACATATAGCACTGTATACATCAATCATATGTTCTATATGTTTTATAATGATTTTTGTACGCGTCATGCTACGCTGTATAGATTCAACAACCATATCAGAGGTGATACGCGGTTCCCACATTAACTCCTCGATTGCTTCCAAAGCATCTTCCGTAGTTTCATCTTCGTCAAAAACCGCATTGTTCACGTATTCTTTAAAAGACCTATAATTCCTGATCAACAGTTTTGTATTGTACAATCGTCGGTCTTTTTTTTGTTTTTTTTCCTTGCGTCTTTCATCCCTGATGTGCTTTATAGCCACATTAGCCCCTTCTTGTGCTGCTATCCGTATTATTTCAGATAATTCACTATTGGAAAACATTTTTTTCTCCTCTGCTGCTTCATTTGTAACTGTTTTAATTTCGTCTGCCTGCATAATTAAATACCTCCGATTATTTTTTTAACTGTGGAAGTTTGAACATTTTATATTTATTCTACATAAACTCTTCCATCATCGCAAAATTTAATTTTGCATTCATTATATAATTTTGTCTTAATTGTATCAATCTCATTACGCTCTATAACACCAATAATCACATCTTTTAATAAGTCAGATAATCGATTCATTCTCTTTTGTTTCCATCCGCTGTCAAAATACAATGAATAAATAACCATTGGAAATATGTATTCTATCTTTTGAAAAAGGACTTGTCCTTCCGCAAATTTCTCGTATCCAACTTTCTGACCTGCAAATGGTTGGTAATCTTTAAAAAGAGCATCACAATCAATACCAGCATCAATCTTTAATTCCTCTTTTAGTGCAGGGATATTTCTGTTGTTCTGTCCTACAATCGTTATATATTTTTGAGTAGCTTGTATATACTTAATTATCCTTGTTTGTCCCCAGCCATCAATCTTTCTTAAACAATACGATACAGATATGATAGTATAAACAATACTTAACACAATCATTTTTTTATCCATTTCATTAAATGCTCGCCACAGTTCTTCTTTTTTATATTTATTTTTCAAACCATGTTTTTTCGCTGTTTTTTGAATTTTTTCTACTATTTCATCACGACGCTGTTTTCTCTCGGCTTCCTTTTGCAAACGTCTCTTTTTTTTAGCTCGTGACGCTTGTTTATTTTTCATTATCTTTACTCCTTATATTCTGTATTTATATCTTCATCTAAATTTCAAACGAAAACCTCTTCATCGTCTATTTTTTCAATGCTTTCAATCTCAGCTTCGCTTTGAATGCAATCTTCATCGAAATATTTTTCTTGTGCCTCGTCATTGCTATCAGCAATGACATCCATATATCCTTTGTAATATACTCTATATGTCGCCATTATTTCACACCTCAATTTCTTTCTCTTGAAACAATCTCTCTTCTTCATTTATGATAATTAGTTTTAAAAAATCTAAAATATTTCTGTTTTGTTCCGCTGTATTTTCTTTCATCAAAAATTTTATATAACTTGCAATTCCCAACAATACAACTTTATCATTGCCCTTTCCTTCGGTATGAATATCGTCCTCGTCATGATGTTTTGTAATCAATAAATATGTACCGCCTTCAAAGTTTCTCGCCCTTGCAAGACGATTTACTGTTTTTGCAAATTCTTCAGTCATTTTCTACCTCCATAAGTTCGGGATTGTCGTATATATTGCCAATCACTTCAATATAAGCCCCTAAATCTTCCATATCAACCCAACAAAGTATATCCATATTTACTTTTGTTCCTTTGATATATTTCAGTTGCCAACCCCAATTATATTCACCGTTTGGATTTCCAAATTCAACGATTGCACAAAACTCTAATAGATTATTTTCGTCTGTGCATTTTACAATGTCACCCTCAAAAATCTTTGTTCCGTTCTTGTCTGTCAATCCTGTAAATTGTCCTACTGTTTCAGAGATTACGTGATAGGTAGTACCTTCCGCAGAATATTCTATAATAACGTGTTCTTCTCCACTCCCATTTAACAGCTCGGCTTTTACATAGTACCCTTCAACCCATTCTCCGTTGTCTGTTCTCTTGCCTCTAAACAGTATTTCTCTCATCATCACTCACTCCAATCTAAAGCCTGTCCACACTCACTACAATAATTTTGATTTGGTCTGATGTAACTATCACAACAAGGACATTTATATAATTCTGTGCCTTGTCTGTACACTATATTACCTATTTTCATATCATTTCTATTTTTTATCCTTTTCGCTTTTTCTTTATTTTAATTGTCAACATCTTTTTCAACCTTCCTGTTCCATTTTCTAATAGCACCGTCTTTAGTTATACTATAATCACCAAAACACGCACTTGCACCGCATGATTTACAGCAAATCATATAGTATTCATCATCTTCTATCTCATTATTGCTTATATCCTCAATATCAGCCTGTCCGCCACAAAACGGGCATGGTTTTAAAGTATAATCACTCATTGTCTAAATTCTCTCTTTCTTTTAACTGCTCTATTACACTTTTGACCTCGTCATATATCTCTTTGGTAGTCCAACGTTTCGCAAAAACTGTGGATGGTAACAGTTCCAAATAATCTCCTGGGTGCCAATAGTCCCATCCAAGGTATGTCGATGTGTCCTCTGTATCCCAATAGGCTTTATCTAAATATGTAAAATCACCATGTACTTTCACATCTAAGAGTCTTTCGTCATAGCGACTCTTACAATTATCAAGTTTACATTCTACATATGCGGTTGGATGTGTTCCAAGGCTCACAATACAAAATTTATAATTTTTGTATGTACCTTTATATAGAACTTTTACTTCTCTGATGAAGGAATATATCATTTCTTTCATTTTTCTAACCTCTATTTCCTCACGTTCCATATCTCGCCGTCATCTGCAATTCTTATTCCTGTATCGTGTTCAACACTGTCTGCAAGAGTTGATATTTTAACTTTATCCTTAACAACTGCCTGATACAGCCTGTGAAACTCTGTTATGTACTTTTCCATACGCTTATTGCCAAAACCAAACTGTTCACGAAGAACATAACAGGGTATTACAAGCATTAAATTAACTGCTAAATTAGCCGCTTCAAATTTATCGGCCCTGTCAATCCTCTCTTGACGCCTGTTCTGTTTCAATCTCCTTTGGTGTCTGTTCATAATGTTATCCTCCATTACAACACATCTGCATATATGTCTTTAATCCTTTTTCCGTCTTTTCTTGGTACATAATCCTCTAATTTACAACTGCGATAAATAAAAGCATTATTCGCCCATCGGGCTAAATCTTTTAAAAATTGAGGTGCTGTATTCTTTTGATAAATTCTTACATCAGGTCTATATCCCAATTCCATAACCTTTTTCACACGGTAAATATCTTCTTCAAAGGTTGTATTAAAATTAGTCAATATATAAACTTTGCAGTACCTATCACTTTTATTAAAATGTTCTTTAAATATACGCAATCCCTCAATTATTTTTCTCTCATTTTTCATTAAATCAAAAGCAAAATGTACCATTGATACTTTTGTTTTACAAATCAACTCTGCCACATCGTCATCAATAAATCTTGCGTCAAGCCCTTGTGTATAATCAATGTTAGCTTTACTTTCAATAAGTTGTTTTAATAATTCCTCTCTGCTGTTACAAGCCAACAAATTGCCGTCAAGTAAAACTATATTTTTTTGCCCGTTCCACCATTCAGACAAGTCTGAAACCTTTATGCTTTGCGTTCCTTCTCTTTGCCATACAGTGCAAAATGGGCAACGATTAGGACATCCTCTGGTTAGAAAACCAAATGCCTTATTTTGCGTTAATTCAGGATATATTGAATAATCAGGATATATATGCTCTATTTCATAAGGAAAAGGCTTGTCTAATTTCGGGTGGCATATCTCTTTTCCATTTTTAATCTCTAAAGCATATCCACTTCCACCGTATATAAATTTATCTGCTGATATATAATCTAAATCAATTTTAGGTACAGTCTTTAAATCAAGGTTGAAAGTTTTTGAAACGTACACTAAATCATAGTGTGCAAAAAGCCCACTTTGTGCAAATTCCACTATATCACCTTTAGATTTATGATAAGCTGATATTTTCATCAGTGGAAGTGACGGAAATGTTTTTGTATTATCTGCTACAAGTCCAATTTTCACTTTGTGTTTCCTCCCGCATACAAACAATCCTTACAATTCATTTTCATCATCTCCTAAATATCTATCTATTCCAGCTTTTACACCGATTACGTTTACGTTTTTTTTGTATTTACGCTGAACTGATAATACAAATTTTCTTATATCATGTTCAGAAGGGTAGTCAAAATTTATAAACATAAAATCATACATCTGTTTCCTCTCCTCACTGTTTATTCCACCCGTACATATTATATATGGGGGTGCTTTATAATGAAAAATTGTCCTGATTTATTTTTACTGTCCGCTATTGCCTGTCAGCTTTCGCAAACTCTTTCTACAAGCGAACTTGAAATTCTTGCTGCAAGTCTTACCGCTCTTGGTGATATGCTTGCCGTTATCCTCTCCCGTCAAGATAAGAATGACTAATCTAAAATGTCACGGCAGCATTTAAAACTGCTGCCGCAACCCAATATATTACCATTCGCACATCTCCCTTTGTGCCATAAATCACCGCCGCACCGATATCTAAAATTATCAGTACGAGCGGAAATATCTTTGTCCTATCCACAATTACATATCCTCCAGTTCTATCTTCCAGCGTCACATACCCACATTTAACATATCAAACAATGTAATCTGCATATCTTCTGATTCCGTACTTTTTAAATAACCAACACCGTCACGAAAATAGTCGGCGTTAAGTTCGGTACCGATTCCGTACCTGTTATTTTTAACTGCAATATACGGCACCGTAAAAAGTCCCGCAAACGGATCGAACACCGTATCACCCTCATTACTGTAACGGTTTATTATTCTTTCCACTATGTCTATTTGAAGCGGACATACGTGCATTGTCTGTTTGCGTTTTGACTGCTGCGTGTTAAGTGTTTTCATTCTGTTTATATCATCCCACACCTCATCAGACCACGAAGCCGGGGCAATTACCATAAATGTAGCCGGCAATTTTCCGTTTTTGTCAAGCTCTTCCGACATCTTAACGTGCTGAGAATAATCATATACGTTTTCTTTACTGTATCTGTTATACAGCTTTTGAATTTTGCTTGTATCGGCTGCTAAAATCTCTTCTTTTGTAACAAGCCTGTCACCGCTTGACCGCCAAAAGCCATGTGCATCTATCTGCCATTGTCCTCTTGAATAATCATCTTTACTTTTGGTTACTGGTGTATCTGCATACGCTTTTGATTTATCTGTTGGTAACTTTCTAAACAGCAGAATGTATTCAGGACATCCTACTCCCATTTTAGAACCGTCCTTACACTGTTCAGTCCATCCAAGTCGATACGTTTGATTGTTTTCCCT
>CALXQE010000093.1 GCA_944390495.1 uncultured Clostridia bacterium | reverse complement strand
CTGCCCATTAAAAAACGATATTTTGTCATAGAAAAATCTAATTTACAGAAAAAACTTCACACGCCCAAGCATTTAAATGGGATTTTAATCTTAGTCCCCTTCCCTTCCTATTTTATTTACAAAAAGTTTATAAAATTCAAAAAATATTATTAATTTTGTCAAAAAATGTTTTACAAATTAAACTTTTTGAGTTATAATAAGTATATTATTCTAAATAAAAGGGGTATTATTTTATGAAACATGAAAAGAGAAGTACTTTTTCCGGCGGACTTGGTTTCGTTCTTGCCGCTGCCGGAAGTGCAGTAGGTTTAGGTAATATATGGCGATTCCCATACCTTGCCGCAAAATACGGCGGTGGTATATTTCTATTAGTATATATATTACTTGTAGTTACTTTTGGTTTTTCATTGATGGTTGCTGAAAATGCGATTGGTAGAAAAACAGGTAAAAGCGGTCTTTGTGCCTTTGGTGAGCTAAGCAAAAAATGGGGATTCATTGGTATAATTGCAACTATTATTCCTATGATTATTCAACCATATTATAACGTAATAGGTGGTTGGGTTGTTGAATATTCTATGACATATTTAACAGGCGGACATTCAGCAGCCGCAGGTGACACATTCTTTACTGATATGCTTGCATCTCCATTAAAACTACTTGTTTACCAGTTTATTTTTTCAGGTATTACAACATTTGTAATTTTAAGGGGTGTTCAAAAGGGTGTTGAAAAATTCAGCACAGTGCTTATGCCTATACTTGTAGCACTTGCAATATTTATATCCATTTACTCAGTAACACTTCCGGGTGCTATTGAAGGGGTTAAATATTTCTTTATACCTAATTTTTCAAACTTTTCACTTCAAGGTGTATTAGGTGCTATGGGACAGATGTTCTATTCCCTATCACTTGCTATGGGTATTATGATTGCTTATGGTTCATATCTTCCTAAAGATTCAGATCTTGAAAAAAATGTAGGAAGAATCGAATTATTCGACACTGGCATTGCTCTTTTAGCAGGTCTTATGATTGTTCCTGCTGTATTTTCATTTTCAGGCGGTGATCAAAGTGCACTTGGCAAAGGTCCAAGCTTGATGTTTGTTACACTTCCTAAAGTTTTTGAAAGCATGGGTATGTCAACAATTATCGGTTCAATGTTCTTCATTCTTGTTTTGCTTGCAGCACTTACATCTTCTATTTCTATTATGGAAGCAATTGTATCATCTCTATGCGACAAGTTTGGTTGGAGCAGACGTAAAACTACTATTGGTGTTGGAATAGGTTCTTTTGTATTAGGTATTCCTCCGATTCTTGGTTACAGTGTTTGGGATAAAGTTACACTTGGTGGTATGACTATCCTTGATATGATGGATTTTATCACTAACTCAGTACTTATGCCGATATGTGCATTACTTACATGTATATTTGTTGCGTATGTTATTGGTGTGAATGTAATACACGATGAAGTTAAAATTTCATCAAAATTTAAACGTGAAAAACTTTTCAATATTATGATTAAATATATCGCACCGGTATTCATTGTTGCAATACTTATTTCATCTGTACTTGAAGCAACTGGTGTTATAAAGTTTTAATCACATAAAAATACTGACATCTTTTTGATGTCAGTATTTTTTTATTCTATTTTAAACTCTCTCCAACTTGTATACGTACAAGTGCTCGTTTCAATTTTAATTCTGCTAATTTATATTCAAAATCAGCCTTATCTTTTAGCTGTACCTCAGCGGCTTCTTTTGCCTTTTTTGCACGATGTACATCAATATTTTCTGCCCATTCAAATGTATCTGCAACAAGGCGAGTTATATCCTTTCTAACACTTATCAGACCTCCTGAACATGCTGCCAAACGCACTTTTCCGTCTTCAAGTGTAATTTTTGCTTCACCTGTCGCAACAGGACTCATATACTCTAAATGACCGCTTAAAATGCACACGTCCCCCTCAATGGTACGTACAATTATTTTTTCAGCCTGTCCGTCAAACAAAAGTCCGTCAGGTGTTACAATCTGTAAATGAAATGTACTCATTGTCCTCACCCTAACTTTTTAGCCTTTTCATATACCTCATCTATGCCGCCCACAAACAAAAAACATGACTCAGGTATATCGTCACATTTACCTTCAATAATTTCTTTAAAACCACGTATTGTTTCTTTTATAGGTACATACTTTCCCTCCATGCCTGTAAACTGTTCTGCAACTGAAAACGGCTGTGAGAGAAATCTCTGTACTTTTCTTGCTCTGTTTACTATATTCTTATCCTCATCACTAAGTTCATCCATACCCATAATTGCAATTATGTCCTGCAATTCTGTATATCTTTGAATTATTTGTTGAACTGCACGTGCTGTTTGATAATGTTCTTCACCTACAATGTCTGGTGTAAGTATTCTCGAAGTCGACTCAAGAGGATCAACTGCCGGATAAATACCCAAAGAGGATATTTGTCTTGATAAAACGGTTGTTGCATCAAGATGAGCAAAGGTAGTTGCCGGAGCCGGATCTGTAAGATCATCCGCCGGCACATATACAGCTTGTATTGATGTTATAGAACCATTTTTCGTTGATGTAATTCTCTCCTGTAATGCACCCATTTCATTTGACAGCGTTGGCTGGTATCCAACAGCCGACGGAATACGTCCTATAAGTGCTGAAACTTCAGAACCTGCCTGAGTAAATCTAAATATATTGTCAATAAACAATAACACATCCTGATGTTTTTTATCTCTAAAATATTCTGCCATGGTAAGTCCCGAAAGTGCAACTCTCATTCTTGCTCCAGGCGGTTCATTCATCTGTCCATACACAAGTGCAGTTTTATTTATAACTTCCGATTCCTGCATCTCGTTATAAAGGTCGTTACCTTCTCTTGTTCTCTCTCCTACTCCGGAAAATACACTGATTCCCCCGTGTTCTTTTGCAACATTATTAATCAGCTCCATTATCAGAACAGTTTTTCCTACACCTGCACCGCCAAAAAGACCTATTTTACCGCCTTTTGCATAAGGTGAAATTAAATCAACAACCTTTATTCCTGTTTCCAAAATCTCTGTTGTTGTATCTTGCTCCTCGTATGATGGCGGCTCCCTGTGAATACACCATTTTTCTTCTGTTACAGGAGTCGGTTTATCATCAACTGCCTCACCAAGTACATTGAATATACGTCCTAAGGTTTCTTCACCTACTGGTACGGTTATCCCCTCTCCTGTATCAACTGCTTCCATACCTCGTACAAGACCGTCTGTTGAGCTCATAGATATACATCTTACAACATCATCACCTATATGCTGTGCCACCTCACAAACAATCTTTGTACCGTTATTCATTATTTCAATAGCATTTAAAAGTTTTGGTAAATAACCATCCTCAAACTTTATATCTATAACAGGCCCTATAATTTGAATTATTTTTCCTTTATTATTCATAAAATCAATTCCTCTGTTTTAAATTCTCTGCACCGGCAACAATTTCAGTAAGCTCCCGTGTGATTGACGCTTGCCTTGCTCTGTTATATTCAAGACTAAGTTTATTAATCATTTCCGATGCATTATCCGTTGCGGCTTCCATTGCATTTCGTCTTGCGGATAGCTCTGATGCAACAGATTCAGATACTGCTCCATATATCATACCTGATAAATAATGGGGAATTATATTTGCAAACGCAGTTTCTGCATCAGGTTCATATATTATAAGTCTATGATTTTCACTATTTCCCTCATTTGCAGCTATTTTTACAGGCAGCATGCTTACAGTTTTAGGTTCCTGAGTCAAAGCATTGACATAGCTTGTATAAGAAATAACTAATCTCGTAAATTCACCTTTTTCGTATGACTTTGCAAGTGCATTTCCCATAGCATGACAATCGGATATCTTTATATGCTCCGCCCTCGAATAAGCATTTGTATAAATATCGGCACCTTCAAAATACTCACTAACCTTTTTTCCTATTGGTAAAATTATATCCTCTTTATTAACTTTTATAAATTTAAAAAGGTTACTGTTATATCCACCTGCTAAACCCCTGTCACCGGCTATCACTATATGACATGTTTTTCCTTTTCTATCTCTTGTATATACAGATGAAAAATCCTTATTGTCCCTTGCTATATCTTCAAGGGTTTCACGGAGTATGTTAAAATAAGGTTTTGATTTTTGTATGCGTTCAGATGCCTTTCGCATTTTTGACGTAGCAACAAGTTCCATTGCCTTTGTTATCTGCATAGTTGAACTTATACTCTTTATTCTGTTTTTAATTGATTTCATTGATGATGCAGACATAACATTCTCCTTATATTTAAAGCACAAACTGCTGTTTACACTCTTCAATAGCTTTCTTTAATTTTTCCTCTGTTTCCTCGTCAAGATTACCTGATTCGGATATTTTTTCTATAATATCTGCTGCGTTATTTTCTATATACTCAAATAAAGTTTCTTCGTATTCCTTAATCTTTTCAACAGGTACATCCTCGAGCAAATCATTTACAACAGCATATATAATAGCTACCTGAAGTTCTACTTTAACAGGTTTATTTCTACCCTGCTTTAACACCTCAACAATTCTCTCACCCTTTGCAAGACGCATTTTAGTATCTTTATCAAGGTCAGAACCAAACTGTGCAAATGATTGCAGTTCACGATACTGTGAATATGCGAGCTTTAAACTACCCGCTACCTTTTTCATCGCTTTAATCTGTGCATTACCGCCAACACGTGACACACTTATACCCGGGTTTACAGCCGGCATAATTCCGGAGTGAAACAATTCTGTTTCAAGAAATATTTGACCGTCTGTAATTGAAATTACATTTGTAGGTATATAAGCTGATACGTCACCTGCCTGTGTTTCAATTATCGGCAGTGCAGTTAATGAACCGCCGCCTAAATCATCAGACAACCTTGCGGCTCTTTCAAGTAACCTTGAGTGTAAGTAAAACACATCACCCGGATATGCTTCACGTCCCGGTGAACGTCTTAAAAGCAACGACAACGCTCTATATGCAACCGCATGCTTAGATAAATCATCATATATAATAAGTGCATCTTTACCTCCATACATAAAGTATTCACCCATCGCACATCCTGCATATGGTGCAATATACTGCATTGCAGGCATTTGTGACGCTGTTGCTGATACAACTATTGTATAATCCATCGCTCCTGCTTTTTCCAGCGTATCTACTATTGATGCAACTGTTGAACATTTCTGTCCAATAGCAACATAAATACATAAAATACCCGAATTTTTTTGATTTATTATTGTATCTATTGCAATCGCAGTTTTACCTGTCTGGCGGTCACCTATAATTAATTCTCTCTGCCCACGTCCTATTGGTATCATTGAATCAATCGCTTTAATTCCTGTTTGTACAGGCTCACTTACAGATTTACGCTTAATTATTCCCGCCGCCGGCATTTCTATCGGTCTACTGTCGGCTGCTTCTATTTTTCCTTTTCCGTCAATCGGCTCTCCAAGTGCATTTACAACACGTCCTAAGAGTTTTTCACCTACCGGTACATTTACAACTTTACCAGTGCGTCTTGCCTTGCTTCCCTCTTTTATTTCGCTGTCATCACCTAAAATTACAACACTTACATTATCGACTTCAAGATTTAAAGCCATTGACATAACCGCACCGTCAAGTTCCACCAGTTCACCAGCCATACAGTTTTCAAGTCCATATATACGTGCTATACCGTCGCCTACCTCTATAACAGTTCCTGTTTCTGTTTCATTTATAACATTATCGTAATTCTTTATGCGAGCCTTTATAATTTTACTTAAATCCTGCATATTTTACTCCTAAATCAAAGTCTTTTTTAAATACAAAAGACTTGTTTTAACACTCGAATCAATAATCATACCGTCCATTTTAATGATTATTCCACCTATACAATTCTCATCAATTAACTTTCTTAAAACAATTTTACTACCTGTCTTTTCTGAAAGTTTTTTTATGAGCTTTTCTTCTATAATACTGCTTATAGGTTTGGCAGTAATCACCTTAACAATCTTTATATTATTGTCAATATTATAAAGTTTTTCATAAGCTTTAAGACATTCATCTATATGGTGAACAATATGTTTTTCACTAAGTATTTTAATAAAATTCAGTGTATATACGTTCACATTATCACGAAAATCCTCATTTAAAATATTTATTAATTCGTCCTGTTCTATCTGATGAGAATTTAATATTTTTACATAATCAGGATTCTCTTTAAAAAGCTTTGTTATTTCTTTAAGTTCGGAAAATATTATATCTGTAATTCCGTCATCTTTGGCAAGATAATACAAAGAACTACCATAAATTTTTGTATCCGGCATTTATATCACCTAAATTCTATCTATTATATCAGACACTAATTGTTCATCTTCCTTTGAATCAAGCTTTTTACCGATAATCTTTTCAGCTATATCGACAGCCAGTGATGCAATATCACTCTGTGCCTCATTAACTGCATTTTTCTTATCCAATTCAATCTGTTTTTGTGATTTTTCAACTATATACTGTGCCTTTTCAGATGCCTCATTAACTATGTCATCAGAACGTCTTTGAGCATTTATCACTGCCGATTTTATTATACCGTCTGCCTCTTCCTTTGCTGATTTTAATCTTTCTTCATACTCTGTCTTTAAATCCTCTGCCTCAATTTTTGTTTTTTCGACAGTCTTATAAGTATTTTCTATTTCATCAGCACGTTTTTCAAGAACGTTATTTATCGGCTTAAACAGAAATTTCTTTAAAAGCAGAAACAAAACGAGAAAATTTATCAGTGTAAAAATCATTGTCCATGTATCAATAGATACAAACTGCAAATATTCTCCCATCTTTAAATATCCTTTCCTATTATAGCATTCCTATAAGAGGATTTGCAAAAAGTAAAATAAGTGCAACAACAAGTCCGTAAATACCTGTCGATTCCGCAACAGCACATCCAAATAACATTGTTGATGTAATTGCACCTTTTGCCTCCGGCTGCCTACCTACCGCCTCAGCTGCTTTACCCGCCGCAAACCCTTGACCTATACCAGGTCCTACACCTGCTATCATTGCCAGTCCCGCACCTATTGCTGATGCTGCTAATACTATTGCTTTTTCCATACTAATTATCTCCTTTGCTTTTAAATTTATATCATTCACCGCTTCCCTGTACAAATACCATTGTAAGCATACAAATTATATACGCCTGAAGAAAACTTGTGAACAGGTCAAAATATATTGAAAGTATTGCCGGCAAACCAATTTGTAATATTGGTATTGACGATAAAAACTCATTTGGTACCCACGATAGCAATGCACCGCTTAAACTTGCCAATCCTCCGTATACTAATGATGTTATTACAAGTCCTGCAGCTATATTTCCGAAATGACGAAACGTCATTGAAATAGGGTTTGCAATTTCACTTATAATATTAAGCGGTGTAATAAAAGCTACCGGTTCTGTAAATGATTTTAACCAGCCTAAAACACCATGATTTTTTATATTATTTATCTGTATAATTAAAAATGTCATTACTGTCCAAGTTAAGATTACACTTAAATCTGCTGTATAAGGACGTAGTGTCAATAACGACGAAAGACTTCCCAATATTGAAAGTAAAAACAGCGTTCCTATATATGGTGCAAAAAACATATATCTTTCACCCATAACATCACGCACCATATCATAGAGCATTGTTACAAGTTTTTCAATAAAAAGCTGTTTTTTTGAAGGATTTCTTACTTTTAAACCTCGAGTCAGCCATATAGATACTATTACCATAACTACCATTATAATCCACATATTGACTATACTTTCAGTCACTTTTATACCACCGAAAAGCGGTATAGTAAATATAATTTTAGGTCCGTTCATTTCCTCCGCTTTCCTTTCTACGCTTTATATTTATAAAAAATATCGCTATTTGCGGAAATAATAATGGTACAATCACACAAACATAGTTTAAATAACTTACTTTCATAGCCCATATAACAGCAGCCGCTATAATACACAATCTAAAAATATAGCCAAAACCTGCTATTGATGATGCTGCTCGTCCTGTACTTAAACATTTTTCCAAAATTATACCCATAAGCGAAAAGTTTACCATTGCGATAAAACACCCCAATAGTGTTCCAAGTATTGAGGGAATACCAAAATATCCGGCAGGTATTGTTATAAGAATTTGTATTATTCCTAAAAGCAATGTAATTAATGATACATTTCTAATTTCAATAAGGAGTGTTTTTGACATTTTTCTCTTCTCCTATCTTTTTATATTAACAAAACATGTTACTGTATATAAAGCATAAATTTACTTTTACCAATAAATTTGCATATATAATCTATTGTCGTAATTTCACATTTACTGCCGTCGTGTTCATAATGAATGTGTTTTTTTATTTCAGTTTCACATGGTGATGACGTTTTTAAGACAGCAATCTTTTCTCCGTCTGATTCAATCTCTACTTCACCATTTTTTATATATGCTTCATGTCTTGTAACAAAGCGTTCTATAATTTCTGTTTTATCTTCCGCATAAAATTCATCTAATAATGTAACAGCATTTTCATCTGTGTTAATTTTTCTTATCACTTTCACCTTGACATTATAAGCCTTACTTATATCAGCGATTATGTCTTTGTCATTTACACAAAAATCTGTTGTATAGTATTCTTTACCTGTGCATTGTTCCTGACTGTTAATTATAGGAACACTGTGCCCTAATGAAGAATTACAAAAAATTTTATATCTTTTATTTGAAAAATAATCTGCTGTATATTCTCCCGCACCAACATCACACAAAATAATTTTCCCATTTTTTCTTATTATTATGCTGCCTAAGTCGTTATGATTATGTGGCTCACCATTATTTCCGCCCTTAAATGCCACACTAAATTTCTCATTATGCTTTATTGCCCACTGTGCAATTGGTAAAATGACATTCTCCCTGTAAGTTTTATATTGTTTAAACTCATCGCTCCACGACACATCACGTACCACTTTGCATAATCTGCCACATTCGTCGTCATTGTAATTTGTTCTGTATTCTGTGCCAGCTGCGGATATATTAAACATTTTAGATAATTTACAGCTAAGTCCAGAATAAATCCTGTCACGTTCACTGCTGTCTGAAAAACTGACAGTATATCCATCACCTAATAAACATCTATTTGAAAAATCTGCCATTTTTTTAACTTTTTCAAAATATATAGGAAAATCCTCATTAAAACGCTGCTTGTACAAATCTAAAAAAGCAGTATAGTACATCATACCGTAATTCCAGTAATATAAACCTTCAAGACATGCACCGTCCTCAGAAAAACTATGTGTATAGCTTTCCATTGCTAAGCGAAGTCTTTTTGTAAATTCTTTTACCTTCTCACCATCTTCAATTAAGTATATTGCGGTCATCCCTATACAGCCGCCACATACGGCACTCCAGTTACTTTCAGCTTTTTCCCAGCCATAACCTTCTTTACACGTTATAAACGGAATTAATACACGATTTTTTATTTCACCAATACAACGTTTAACAACTTCTGCCGGCAATTTATCACCTACAAGTGAAATTATTTCGGCTAAAGACTGTGCTGTTTCGGCAGCAAACAGGTCTATTGTATTTTTAAAAATATCATTTCCAATATGTGCCGGCAATACCCATGTAAATTCATCACATATTAACCACATAATGTCAGCCAACAACTCCCTGTCAGCGTCATATAACCATACTTTCATAAAAGAATCACGCAATGCACGTCTGCGTTTAAAATAAATATTTTCATATCCTAATCTATTACCGTTTTTGTTAAATTCTGTAAGCAAAGAATAAGATAATCCATCTATCTTATCTATCTTACTTTCATTTATTTGAGAAATATATGAACGCGTATACTCATTATCATATGATAAAAACTTTTTACAATCTATATCACTTTTAAACACATACATATTACTATACATTCTACTTTACAAGCTTTTCTTCCCATTCTTTTTCTTTAAATCCTGTTAAAACAACATTCCCATCTGTTATTATAGGTCTTTTGACAAGCATACCATCTGTTGCTAAAAGTCTTAGTTTTTCTTCTTCGGTCATATCCGGCAGCTTATCTTTTAATTTCTGTTCTTTATAAATATTACCGCTTGTATTGAAAAACTTTTTTATATCAAGTCCGCTTTTTAAGTAAAGCTCCTTTATTTCTTCATAAGAAGGATTATCTATTTTTATATCTCGAATTTCATATTCAAAACCATTATCATCAAGCCACTTCTGTGCTTTTCTACATGTTGTACACTTTGGATAACAAATAAATTTTAACATTATTAACCACTCCGTTATCTATTTTTTCATAATCTTTCCTAATTACGAGTATATCACAATATATAAAATTCGTCAATATCCACATAAAAAAGTTATTTTTTATAATTTGTATTTGTTAAAAAAGGATTTTTTTATATAAAAATACAAATAGCGTAACACTTTAAATTATGTTAAAATTATAATATAATACTACAATGGAGGAATAATTCAGATGGGTAAATTTGATAATATTCTTTTATGCACCGATCTTGATGATACTCTGCTTACAACAGATAAAAAAATATCAGATGAAAATAAAAAAGCGATAGAATATTTTATGTCTGAGGGCGGATTATTTACTTTTGCAACAGGACGAGTACCTCACGGTGCAAAGCTTATGTTAAAATATGTCGTACCAAATGCACCTATGATATGTTTTAACGGAGGCGGTGTTTATGATTTTGAAACAGATAAAATTATATGGTCACGTACATTAGACAGTGATGCTAAAGAAGTTGTTGAGTATATCGACAAAATGTTTGACTTTGTAGGTATTGAAATATGTACTCTTGAAAAAATCTACTTTTCAAAAATAAATAGACTTGTTCGCGAACATCAAGCTTTTGAACACCTGCCTGATAATCCACTTAATTACAATCAAATCAATGAAAAATGGCAAAAAGTTTTATTTATGACAGAAGAAGATCAATTACAATCAATTAAAGATGCAATAGCAACTTCGCCATACAGCGATACATTTACATATGTTCAGTCAAGTCCATGGTACTACGAAATTCTTCCAAAAAATTCAACAAAAGGAGAAGGTCTTATTCACCTTGCTGAATTTTTAGGTATTGATATTTCACGCACAATAGGAATTGGCGACAACGAAAATGACATAGGACTTGTTAAAAATGCCGGTGTTGGTATTGCTGTTTCAAATGCAATAGAACAAGTAAAAAAATCAGCCGATTATATTACGGTTGATAACAATTCAGATGCTGTTGCTTCAGTAATTTACGCACTGGAACATGAAAAAATAAAGCTATAATAGAAATATTTTGAAGAGATACTTACAAAAATAAGTGTCTCTTTTTTATTCAAAATTACGCAAAAAAGATGTAACCACATTCAAATGTGATTACACCTTAATTTTACAAAAACATATAATTATATTTTATCAATCACCATTTGTCCATAAGACAGTTCTTCAAATCCCATTTTCTTATATAATGATATTGCTCGTTCATTATCCTTTACATATTCAAGTCTGAACCGTTTTGCATCAGAATACTTATCAAATACATACTTAAAATATTCTTTGGCAAATCCTCTTCCTCTGAATTTGTCATCTACATATAGATCAAGTATCTGAACACACTTTCCTCCAACTTCCGTTTCATGGTATGTCGTAACATATGAAAAACCAGCTATATCATTATTCTCGAGAAATACATATCCTACAAGTGAATTATCATCACTTAATGCGATATTAATATTTCTTTCAACAATATCCATTGGAACCTTATGATCAAGTGCATCACTTGTATAAAATATCTTTGACATTTCAAGAATTTTATCTAAGTGACTATTGTTCATTATTTCAATATTCATCTTTTAACCGCCTATCTGACATTTAAGTCCTGATTTTTTAGCTGTTTCAAGCAATGAATTCATATGTTTATTTGGTATCAAATCTATACCATCCATAAGATAAGGTCTATCTAATCCCTCATATTTACCCTGTCCAAGTCTATGGTATGGAAGTAAGTGTAAATGCTTGACACCAGGAAGTGATGCTGCAAACCTCGCAATATCATATATTTCCTCATGAGTATCATTAAAAGTAGGAATAACCGGTACTCGAATAGTTAAATCTACCTGACCTGACTGTGCAATTTTTTTTGCATTTTCTAAAATAAGTTCATTATTTTGACCTGTAAATTCCTTATGCTTTTGACTATTCATATGTTTTATATCCATCAGCACATAGTCAAGATGAGGTAAATATTTCTGTATAATCTCCCAGCTTGCAAATCCTGTTGTTTCAATGGCAGTGTTAATTCCATATTCATGACACGCACGAAGTAAATGCGGTCCAAAATTAGGCTGAAGCATAGCTTCACCACCTGACAGAGTAACACCTCCGCCGCTTCTGTTATAATAAAATATATCCTGTTTAATTATCGGCATAAGTTCTTCAACAGAAACATCCTGTCCCATAATCTTTTCTTTACCTTCAAACATCATAGTCTGAATATCAAACAACTGTGACTCAGGATTACAGCACCAACGACATCTCAGTGCACAGCCTTTAAAAAATATAATTGTACGAATACCAGGTCCATCATGGATAGAATACTTCTGTATATCGAAAATTCTGCCTCTTGCTTTCATATAATCTTCCATATTGTTTAATTCCTTTTAAGCGTTAAACGCCTGTTCTGTTCTGTTAATAATATCATCTTGAAGCGACTTTGACAATGATGTAAACAATGCACTATATCCCGCAACACGAACAACAAGAGATTTATATTTTTCCGGATGCTTTTGTGCATCAAGCAATGTCTCTTTGCTTACAACATTAAACTGCATATGCATTCCCTTCTGGTCGAAGAATGCTCTTATATACGATGCAAAGTTTTGCAATCCTTCCATACCGCTAAGTGCAGACGGATGAAATTTCTGATTATAAAGTGTACCGTTTGATGCAATACCATGGTCAAGTTTTGAAACAGAGTTTGCAGCAGCTGTTGGACCCTTTGTATCTGCACCTTGTCTTGGTCCTACTCCATCTGCTATCGGTGTATATGCCAAACGTCCATCTGGTGTTGCACCAGTCTGTGCACCCAAAGGTACATTTGCAGAAACAGGATACAATCCTGCTTGGAAACGACCGCCTCTTGGATTTTGATATTTTTCAACCTCACGTGTATATGTATATGCCACTTCACGTGCAAACATATCGATTTCTTCAATATCGTTACCATACTTAGGTAACTCTTCTATCATACCAAGTATTTCGTCATAACGTTTTTTCTTATTTATGTCAGTTTCGCCCTGAAGGAACATCTTACATATTTGAGCAATTTGATCTTCAGATACGCTCTTGCCTGCTGCCGTAATATTCGCTACAACTTCCATAGTTGCTTCCTTCGCTGCTTCCGAATCAAGTCCTTTGCCATAATTATGTATAAGTGCATCTTTCAGTTCTGACATAGTCACTTTCTTTTCTTCAAAAACAAGTGTCTTTACTGCCCATAGTGCATCAGTCATATTTGAAATACCAAAGCCCTGTGGTCCTGTAAAGTTATATACAGCTCCGCCTTCCTGAAGAGTCTTTCCTGCCTTTACACAGTTTTCTACCATACAAGACAAAAATGGTAGCGGAGCTCTTTCAGCATGTGCTACGTCAATAGCATTGTTAGCATTTACCATAAGACCTATCATATAAGCTTCCTGCTTTTTATATGCATCAAAGAACTCATCAAAAGTTCTCATATTTTCTACATTGCCTGTATCAAGACCAATCTTTACTCCCTTGTCAACACCATTTGAAAATACAAGCTCAAGA
>CALXQE010000092.1 GCA_944390495.1 uncultured Clostridia bacterium | reverse complement strand
TACTCTGCGTTATCCTCAAACAATGAGTTAGCCCAAGCAGGACCGTGACCGTTCTTGTCAACTGTGTATGGTGTAGATGGTGAAGAACCGCCCCAGATTGATGAACATCCTGTAGCATTTGCAATGTACATTCTGTCACCGAATAGCTGAGTAACAAGTTTAGCGTAAGGTGTTTCACCACAACCAGCACATGCACCTGAGAACTCAAGATATGGCATTCTGAACTGGCTGCCCTTAACAGTAGATGCAGCGAACTTGTCAAGAACTTCCTGCTTTTCAGCAAGAGTTACAAGGTAATCATAGTTCTTCTGTTCCTTAGCTGTTTCATCATCAAATGATGTCATAACAAGTGCAGGATCTTTCTTACCTGCGTTGTTAACAGGACATACATTAGCACAACTTCCGCAACCTGTACAGTCATATACTGAAATAGCCATTGCATAGTAGAAGCCGTCAAGCTGCATAGCGTTCATGTATTTGATGCCTTCCGGAGCATTGTCAAGTTCTTCTTTAGTAAGAACAACAGGACGGATACAAGCGTGAGGACAAACGTATGAACAGTTGCCACACTGGATACATGTTTCGTTATTCCATACAGGAACGTCTATTGCAATACCTCTCTTTTCAAATGCTGATGAGCCAAGAGGAACTTCACCTGTTTGATAAGCTTCAAATGTAGAAACAGGAAGCTGCATACCACGGAACTGGTTGATAGGAACAAGTACATCGTTAACGTAGTCGATAAGTCTGCCTTCGCCTTCGTGATTAACTGATAGATCTTCAGGCTTAGCATCTTTCCAGCTTTCAGGAACTTCTACTTTAACAACCTGCTGAGCACCAGCGTCAATAGCGTCGTGGTTCATCTTTACAATAGCGTCACCCTTCTTTGAGTATGAAGCTGTTGCAGCGTCCTTCATGTACTTAATAGCATCTTCTTCAGGAAGAATGCCTGAAAGTTTAAAGAATGCTGATTGAAGAACTGTATTGATTCTGTTGCCAAGACCGATTTCCTTACCAATCTTAACACCGTCTATTGTGTAGAATTGGATGTTGTTATCAGCAATATATTTCTTAACCTGACCAGGAAGATGTTCTTCAAGTTCCTCGGCATTCCATGAACAGTTTAGAAGGAATACACCACCAGGCTTAACGTCTGATACCATATCGTACTGTCTTACGTATGATGCCTTGTGACATGCAACGAAGTCAGCCTTATTGATTAGGTATGTAGATGTAATCTTAGCATGACCGAAACGAAGATGAGATACAGTAAGACCGCCTGATTTCTTTGAGTCATAGTCGAAATATGCCTGTACGTTCATATCTGTGTGGTCACCGATAATTTTAACTGAGTTCTTGTTAGCACCAACAGTACCGTCAGCACCAAGACCCCAGAACTTACAGCTTGTAATACCTTCAGGAGTTGTGTCAGGATTTTCGTCGATAGGAAGTGAAAGATGAGTAACATCATCGTTGATACCGATTGTGAATCTCTGCTTTTCTGTGTTCTTATATACAGCGATAATCTGTGCAGGAGTAGTATCCTTTGAACCAAGACCATAACGTCCTGAATATACAGGGATATCTGCAAACTGACTTCCTCGAAGAGCAGCAACAACATCAAGGTATAGAGGTTCGCCGATTGAACCAGGTTCCTTAGTTCTGTCAAGAACAGTAATCTTCTTAACAGTTGATGGAATTACATCAAGCAGATGTTTTACACTGAATGGTCTGAAAAGTCTAACCTTTACAAGACCAACCTTGCGGCCGTTCTTATTTAGGTAATCAACAGTTTCTGAAATTGTATCACATACACTGCCCATAGCGATGATGATTTCGTCAGCATCTTCTGCGCCGTAGTAATTGAATAGCTTATAATCACTGCCGATCTTTTCGTTTACCTTGTTCATGTATTCTTCAACAACAGCAGGGATAGCATCATATACTTTGTTAGAAGCTTCTCTTGCCTGGAAGAATACGTCAGGGTTTTGAGCAGTACCTCTCTGAGCCGGATGCTCAGGGTTAAGTGACTTACGTCTGAAATCATTTAATGCGTCCCAATCAAGCATTTGAGCAAGTTCAGCATAATCCCAGCAAGCAACCTTCTGATACTCGTGAGAAGTTCTGAAACCGTCGAAGAAGTGGATAAATGGTACACGGCCTTTGATTGTTGAAAGGTGAGCTACTGCACCAAGGTCCATAGCTTCCTGTGGGTTTGTTGAAGCAAGCATAGCAAAGCCTGTCTGACGGCATGCCATAACGTCTTGATGGTCACCGAAGATTGAAAGTGCGTGAGAAGCAAGAGCTCTTGCTGATACGTTAAATACGCAAGGAAGCTGCTCACCGGCAATCTTGTACATGTTCGGGATCATAAGAAGAAGACCCTGAGAAGCTGTATATGTAGTTGTAAGAGCACCTGCTGTAAGTGAACCGTGAACTGCACCTGCAGCACCTGCTTCAGACTGCATTTCTACAACCTTTACAGTACGTCCGAAAATGTTTTTTTGTCCGGCAGCTGACCATTTGTCAGTTACTTCTGCCATTGTTGATGATGGTGTGATAGGATAAATAGCAGCGACATCTGTAAACGCATAAGAAGCGTAAGCAGCAGCGTTGTTACCATCCATGGTTTTCATTTTTCTTGCCATCGGAAATTTTCCTCCTCTTATTTTTTGTCTTTAGAAGGGTTTAAACCGAGTTTAAGCTCTCCTTTGTATATATATTACATACATAACTATATAATATCACTTTTATGTTACAAAATCAAGTTATACACACAATATTTTGTGTATTTTATTAATATTTTTTTGTTTTTGGGGTATGATATAGTTTTTGACTGTTTTGTAATACAAATTTTTAATAAAATTGCACAAAAAATACAGCGTTTTAAGATTTAACAAGTAAATTCTAAAACGCCGACTTTTAAGTTTAGATTCTGTTTTTATTTTTAAATTATTATTTGAAAATAATTAAAATTCTACCTTTAAGGTATGGATTTTTAATGAATATTATGGTATAATTGTAAATATCAGCTTAGTTTAAAATTACTATCAAATTCATTATACAATGCCATTTCATAGTTATTAAATTTTATGCAGGTATGATAAATATGATTTGATAGAGCTGTAAGCTTTGGAGATGACATATCATAACCGGTTTTTACAGATTTATTTAGTAGTTTGTCGAAACGTTTTCTGCAGGTATCAGCATAAATGCCGAGAATAAATAGTTGCAGTGCATTAAAAAGTATTTTCATAGGTTTTGCTCCTTGGATTTTTTTTCAATAGTTATATTGTGTTCATAATTATAAGGAGATACCCCATGAAATATTTGTTTTTGAGTGAAAAAAGTGGATTATAAAGAAAGGCTTGTAACATTGTTGTAACAAATAGATAATATAAGTGTAATTGCAAAAATAGATATTGGGTGTTATAATTTAAAAACGATTAACATACCACAATATATAGTGGTTGATGAAATGAAGGACATTTTAAAAGAGGTGTTTTATAAATATGAAAGTTATAAAGAAAGATAATACAAAAGAGCCGTTTAACGTGAAAAAGGTTGTTGTGGCAGTGAATAAATCAGCATTTCGTGCCCTTGTAAAGTTTACTGATGAAGAAATTGATTTTATATGCCGTTTTGTTGAAGATGAAGCGAAGAAAATGGGAAAAGAAGAAATACAGATTTCTGAAATGCACAATATAGTTGAGGGGGCTTTGGAAAGAGTAAATCCAAAAGTAGCTAAAAGCTATCGTGATTACAGAAATTATAAACAGGATTTTGTACAGATGCTTGATGAGGTGTATAAGAAAAGTCAATCAATTATGTACATAGGTGATAAAGAAAATTCTAATACGGACAGTGCACTTGTTTCAACTAAAAGAAGTTTGATATTTAATCAGCTTAACAAGGAACTTTATAAAAAGTTTTTCTTAACAACAGAAGAACTTCAAGCTTGTCGTGACGGTTATATTTATATTCATGACATGTCTGCAAGACGTGATACAATGAACTGCTGTTTGTTTGATGTGAAAAACGTCTTAAAGGGCGGATTTGAAATGGGTAATTTATGGTATAATGAGCCTAAAACCCTTGATGTTGCATTTGACGTAATAGGTGATATAGTTTTGTCGGCGGCAAGTCAGCAATACGGTGGTTTTACTGTCCCCTCAGCTGAGCTTATTTTGGAGCCTTATGCTGAAAAGTCCTATGAATTTTACATAAATAAATATGAACAGTTGGGGCTTAATAAAGAAAAGGCACAGCAAGTAGCTTTAAATGATGTACAGCGTGATTTTGAACAGGGATTTCAAGGTTGGGAGTATAAATTCAATTCTGTATCTTCAAGCCGCGGCGATTATCCTTTTATTACTGTTACGTTCGGTACAGGAACAGGTCGATTTGCAAAAATGGCATCAATTACAATGCTTAATGTAAGAAAGAACGGTCAGGGTAAAAAGGGACACAAAAAACCTGTACTATTTCCCAAACTTGTATTTTTGTACGATGAAAATTTACATGGTGAAGGAAAAGAGCTTGAAGACGTATTTGAGGCAGGTATAGACTGTTCATCAAAGACAATGTACCCTGATTGGCTTAGCTTAACAGGTGATGGGTATGTTCCGTCTATGTATAAAAAGTACGGAAAGATTGTATCTCCTATGGGTTGCAGAGCATTTTTGTCGCCTTGGTATGAAAAGGGCGGTATGAAGCCGGCAGATGAAAATGATACACCAATATTTGTAGGGCGATTTAATATAGGAGCTGTATCGCTACATCTTCCTATGATACTTGCAAAGGCAAGACAGGAGAGCAAGCCTTTTTATGAGGTACTTGATTATTACTTGAATCTTATAAGACAACTTCATCTTCGTACATATGACTATCTTGGCGAAATGCGTGCATCAACAAATCCTTTGGCATATTGTGAAGGCGGTTTTTACGGAGGTAATTTGGGGATACATGATAAAATAAAACCCCTTTTAAAATCTGCAACAGCATCATTCGGTATAACTGCACTTAATGAACTTCAGCAGCTTTACAATAAACATTCTTTAGTAGAGGATGGAGAGTTTGCAATTGCTACTTTAGAGCATATCAATGAAAAGATTGCACAGTTCAAGGAAGAAGACGGCAGACTTTATGCTATTTACGGTACACCGGCAGAATCACTATGCGGATTGCAGGTAACGCAATTTAGAAAAAAGTATGGCGTTATAGAAAATGTGTCAGACAGAGAATATGTTTCAAATAGTTTCCACTGCCATGTTACTGAGGATATTACTCCGATACAGAAACAAAATCTTGAAAAGCGTTTCTGGGAACTTTCAAACGGCGGTAAAATACAGTATGTAAAGTATCCGATAAGCTATAATCGTCAGGCGATTAAAACACTTGTAAGACGTGCGATGAGTATGGGATTTTATGAGGGAGTAAATCTATCATTGGCATACTGTGATGATTGTGGGCATGAGGAACTTGAAATGGATGTATGCCCAAAATGCGGAAGCAGAAATCTTACTAAAATTGAGAGAATGAACGGTTATCTGTCGTATTCGAGAGTTAAGGGCGATACACGTCTTAACAGTGCTAAGATGGCTGAAATTGCTGAAAGGAAAAGTATGTAATGCGTTATCATAATATAACTAAAGACGATATGCTAAACGGTGACGGTCTGCGTGTTGTGTTGTGGGTTTCAGGTTGTGAACATAGGTGTAAAGGCTGTCATAATCCGGTTACATGGGATATTAACGGTGGTCTTGAATTTGACGAGGCGGCAAAAGGGGAAGTTTTTGAAGAACTTAAAAAGGATTATATATCAGGTATAACATTTAGCGGCGGTGATCCTTTACATACGCAGAACAGAACTGATGTAAGCCGCCTTATAAGAGAAATAAAGGATAAATTTCCTAATAAAACAATATGGCTATACAGCGGATATGATTGGGAAGAAGTTAAGGATTTACCGCTTATGGAAAATATAGATGTATTTGTTGACGGTGAATTTGTGGAACGTTTAAAGGATAACTTGCTGCTTTGGAGAGGAAGTTCAAATCAAAGAGTCATTGATGTAAAGAAGAGTTTAAAAATAGGAAATGTTGTTTTGGCGGCAAAATAAGGAGGTTTTTATGCAAAGGGTAGCACAATTTGAAAAGGTAAGCTTTGATCAATTTAAAAAAGATTGGATTGATACATTCTATGTAGATGAAGGTATAGATAGGATTTATAATGATATTATTCTTCCTAAAAGAGCAACATCAGGTTCTGCGGGGTATGATTTTTATGCTCCGATGGCATTTGAACTAAAACCTGGTGAAAGCATAAAAATACCAACGGGTATAAGAGTTAAAATAAATGAGGGTTGGGTACTCAAAATTTATCCGAGAAGCGGCCTTGGATTTAAGTTTAGAGTTCAGATGAATAATACAGTCGGTATAATAGACAGTGATTATTATTACAGCGATAACGAGGGACACATATTCTGTAAAATCACAAACGATACTAATGAAGAAAAGACTGTTTCAATTAACAAAGGTTCAGGCTTTTGTCAGGGTATTTTTGTAGAATACGGAATTACATTTGATGATGACGTGACAGAAATAAGAAACGGCGGTTTCGGAAGTACAACGAAATAATATAGGGCTGTGCTGTAAAGCATAGCCTTGTTTTCTAAGATAATTAAAATATACATTTCTAACATTTCGACATCTTTCGGTAAAAATTGCATTGTTACATTGATATTAATTTTATGTATTTGCTCTTTAAAAATTAAAGCATTTGTGCTATACTTGTATAGTTGTAACAGAATTCGTTTTACTTCGTATTATATCATATAAGAATATTGTTATATTGCGAGGTGTTAAAATTGGGGAAACTTATTATAGAAGGCGGAAAAAAAATAAGCGGTGAAATATGTGTGCAGGGTGCTAAAAATGCTGTACTGCCCATTTTAGCCGCTACTGTTATGGCAAATGATATAAGTGTGTTAAAAAATTGTCCTTATCTTAGAGATGTGGACAAAACAGATCTTGTACTTGAAAGACTGGGCTGTAAGGTTATACGTGAAAATAATACGGTTACCGTTGATGCGTCAGGTATGAATGATTGTGTAATTTGTGAGGATTTGATGCGTGAAATGCGTTCATCAATAGTCTTTTTGGGTGCAATAATCTCAAGGTGCAAAAAAGCTGTTGTAAGCATGCCGGGAGGATGCCCGATAGGTTTAAGACCTATTGACCTGCATCTAAAAGCATTAAAAAGTTTAGGTGTTGAGATACAGGAGGAACATGGATATATAAAGTGCAAAGCAGAAGAACTTTGCGGCGGAAATATACATCTTGATTTTCCGAGTGTCGGAGCAACTGAAAATGCAATGCTTGCAGCGGTCTGTGCTAAGGGCACTACGACAATCTCAAATGCTGCAAGAGAACCTGAGATTGTTGATTTGGGACGATTTTTAAATTGTATGGGTGCAAAAGTTTGCGGTATGGGAAGCAGTGTAATATCTATTGAGGGTGTTGAAAAACTGCATGGGGCTGAATACACAATTATGCCCGATAGAATTGTTGCTGCAACTTATCTTGCTGCCTCAGCTGTTACAGGTGGGGAAATTTGTTTAAAGCAGGTAAGACCAAAAGATATGGGGGCTATGCTTCATGTTCTTGCCGATATGGGGGCTGTATTGAAGATTGAAAAGAACAGTATAGTTCAACAGGCTCCAAGACGACTTAACAGTGTACATACAATAAGAACAATGCCGTATCCGGGATTCCCTACTGACATTCAGTCGCCGTTTATGGCTATGGCAGCAGTGGCGGAGGGTACGAGTGTTTTTGTTGAAAACATATTTGAAAACAGATTTCAGCATGTAGATGAACTTGCAAGGATGGGTGCTGATATAAAAGTAGTGGGTAGAAGTGCAGTAGTACGAGGTGTAAAAAAATTACAAGGTTCAAATGTTGTGGCAAGAGAACTTCGTGGAGGAGCGGCACTTGTAGTTGCAGCACTTTGTGCACAGGGTGTAACAACGATAACAGGCACTGATTTTATAGACAGAGGATATGAGTCGATAGAAAAATATTTATCCGAGTGCGGTGCTAAAATCAGACGTGAATAATTCAGGGTGATAGTATGGATGAAAACAGAAGTAACATTCGGCTTGTAAAAACAGGCGGAAGAAAAGTTACAAAAACTACAACTGAATATGATTGGGATTCCCTTGACAGAAAAGGAGAAAAACGTTCGGATATTGATGATAGCAGAAGAACGATGACTGATCTTGAGAAAAGAATAAGGTATCAGAAACAGCAAAAACATCAGAGGCTCAAAGTTCAGCGTATTCGTGCGGCGGTGATACTTGCTTTTACGGTAATAGTTGTATCTGTACTTTTGTTTTTAACGCCGATTTTTAATATTAAAACGGTAATGGTTGAGGGAAATAATCTTGTAACAGCAGAACAATTTCAGGAAAAGTTAAAACCACTTGTAGGTGAAAACCTATTTAGAACAGGCAGCGGAAAAATAAGAAAAACTTTAAAAACCATACCATATATAGACACAGTAGATGTTCAGAAAAAGATTTTTCCGCCATCTGTGAAGGTAACTGTTACCGAATATGTTCCGGCGGCTATTATGCGTGTTTCTGGTAAAAATTTGCTTGTTAATTCAGGGCTTATTGTTTTGTCGGACAGTGGTGATGCTCCTGTTACTGTTCCGGTTGTCACCGGATGTGAGGTTAAAGAATATAAACTTTCTGAAACGGTACGTAGTGACGAAACGGAAAAAATGGAGATACTTACTACAATTCTTTCTACTATTGAATCAACCGGTATTGTTGATAAAGTTGTAGAGATAAATGTAAGTGATATATCAAACATAACGCTGAATTACGATAACAGAATTACAGTTCTTTGTGGTACAAAACTTGATTTAGAACGTAAATTAAGACTGTTTAAAGAAACTTTAACAAGCGGAAGCCTTGAAGATAACGTAAAGGGCACAATGGATCTAACAGAGTCGAAAAAAGCAATTTTTAATCGCGAATAGTAAACTTATACAAATAATCATTAAATTAAGCAATTAATATTGTGCAAAAAATAATTGGCAAATTTTAAATTTATGCAAAAAAACTATTGAATAACTTAAAAAAACATAGTACAATAGTATATATGCGGAGATTTCCCCGGTGCGTTTGAAGGGGAGAAACTACGAAGGAGGATATATAGATGAGTGGTATGCCTATTGATTTGGAAGAAAAGACTACAATCGAAGGTGCAAGAATTAAAGTCATCGGTGTGGGCGGCGGCGGAAACAATGCTGTTGACCGAATGATAGAAGCGGGCGTGACAAAGGCTGATTTTATTTGTGTAAATACTGATGCTCAGCAGCTTGCTAATGTGAAAGCACCTACTACACTTCAGATTGGTGCCAAACTTACCAATGGTCTTGGTGCCGGTGCAAAGCCTGAGATCGGAAGACAAGCAGCAGAAGAAACAAAAGATGAAATTAAAAATCTTATGAAGGACACAGAAATGGTGTTCGTAACAGCAGGTATGGGCGGTGGTACAGGTACAGGTGCAGCACCTATAATTGCAGAAGCAGCTAAATCCTTAGGTGTACTTACTGTTGCTGTTGTGACAAAGCCATTTTTCTTTGAAGGCCCACAGAGAATGAATAACGCGGAGGAAGGTATTAAGCAGTTAGCTGATAAGGTTGATGCTATTGTTACCATTCCTAATGATTTACTTCTTAAAATAGCTGATAAAAAGGTTACAATTAAAGATTCATTTAAACTTGCCGATGATGTATTACGTCAAGGCGTTCAGGGTATTATAGAGGTTATTACTCAGCAGGGTATCATTAACTGTGACTTTGCTGACGTAAGAAGTATTATGAAGGACAGCGGTGTTGCACACATGGGTATAGGTGTGGGCAAAGGTGAAAACGCTGCTCAGGATGCTGTACGTGCGGCTATCGAAAGTCCTCTTCTTGAAACTAGTATTGAGGGTGCTGAAAATGTACTTCTTAATATTACAGGCGGAAGTGAATTTTCACTTGTTGATATGGGTGAAGTTTCAAGTATTGTTCGTGATCTTGTAAGTGAAGATGCAAACATAATTGTTGGTACAGCTATGGACGAAAATCTTAAAGATGAAATTAAGGTTACACTTATAGCAACAGGTCTTGACGGTTCATCAAAGAGAAATAAGGATAAAGCTGCGGAATTAAAAAGAATAACGCCGAGATATTCTTCAAGCAGCTCTTCTGACCGAAAGAATCCGTCTTATTCATCATCTGTATCTGTTGACGATGATAATTCAATATTCAACAGAAAGCTTCGTCCGAGTATGGGAAGTATTGATGTGCCGGATTTCTTCAAAAACGGTAGATAAATTTAATATTTTTAGTAAGTATTTTCAGACCGCTTAGGCGGTCTGTTTTTTGTATAGAAAGTTAGTTTGTTCTAAACATAACAAATACATTAAAATATTGTCACTTTTATTGAGTTTTGTAATTTAAAGTGATATAATGTTTGTGAAAAATTACGTATAAATATGCGTAAAAATTGGAGGTATGTATAATGATAACATTTATTATTGGTTTAGCATTGCTTGTATTGGGCGGAGCTGCCTATGGTAAATTCTGTGAAAAAATTTTTAAACCTGATGACAGGCAAACTCCTGCTGTGCGTCTTAATGACGGTGTGGATTTTGTCCCGATGAAAAAGTGGAAGAACAGCCTTATTCAATTATTGAATATTGCAGGTACAGGGCCGATTTTAGGCCCTATACAGGGTATTTTGTTTGGACCGATTGCTTTTATAACAATTCCTATAGGATGTGTTATAGGCGGTGCATTTCATGATTATATGAGCGGTATGATTTCCATAAGAAATGATGGAGGTCAAATGCCGACACTTATAAGGAAATATTTAGGAAAATATACATATGTAATTTATAATGTGTTTGTATGTCTTTTGATGTTGCTTGTTGGTGCAGTATTTATATATACACCCGGTGATTTATTTATTACCCAAATATTAAATGTTGAAAGTGCTATTACAAGTCCTGTTACATGGATAGTGTACGGTGCCATATTCGTATATTATATAGTGGCAACTCTTTTCCCGATAGATAAAATCATAGGAAAAGTTTATCCGATTTTTGGATGTATTTTACTTTTATCTGCGGTAGGAGTGTTTGTAGGTTTGTTTGTAAAGGGTTATTCCCTTGATGAACTGTGGAATATTGGTGTAGTTGGAATACATCCGCAAGGATTACATTTTATACCTATATTCTTTGTAACTGTTGCCTGTGGTATTGTTTCAGGTTTCCATTCTACACAATCAGCACTTATTTCACGTACAATGGAAAGTGAAAAAGAGGGAAGAACTACATTTTATAATATGATGCTTGCAGAAGGATTTATCGCTATGATTTGGGCTGCTGCAGCTATGGGTGTTATGAAATTAGGTCTTGCAAGTGCACAGACATCTGCAACAGCTGTTGTTGGTATAGTTGCTAAGGATCTTTTAGGAGTAGTCGGAGGAATTATTGCCATTATCGGAGTAATTGTACTTCCTATAACTTCGGGAGATACGGCATTGCGTTCATTAAGACTTATGGTGGCAGATGCACTGCGTATTGACCAAAGTTCAAAGAAAAACAGATTACTTGTTTCACTTTGTATATTTGTTCTTGTTGCAGTTATTCTTGTTTTTGCAAAAACAAATGCTGACGGGTTTAATGTACTTTGGAGATATTTTGCGTGGGCAAATCAGACAATCGCTGTATTTGCTTTTGCAATGATTGCTGTATATATGATGAAACATAAGCAGCCGTATATTATGGCTTTGATTCCGGGTATGTTTTATATGTTCATCATATCAAGTTATATTTTAAATGCAAAGATTGGTTTTAATATTCCATGGACAGGAAGTTATATAATAGCAGGTGTACTTACTGCACTATATGCGGTATCTGTCGTTTTTTACGGACAAAAAACAAAGTCTTTAAAAGATTAATAAAAAAGCTTGACAAACTATGTACATTATGGTAAACTATTATAGTGACCGCATAGAATAGGTCTTAAAACTGATATTCAGTACCTACGATAGCGTGTCCTCATAAATATTAAGAGGAGGTGTTTTTAGATGTACGCAGTAATCGTAACAGGCGGTAAGCAGTATAAAGTAAGTGAAGGAGATACTCTTTTCATTGAAAAGCTTGACGCTCAGGAAGGCAGTGCAGTAACTTTCGACCAGGTACTTATGGTTGGTGAAGGTGATGACGTAAAGGTTGGTGCTCCAGCAGTTGAGGGTGCAACAGTTGAGGCTAACGTTGTAAAGAACGGTAAGTCAAAGAAAATTTACGTTTTCAAGATGAAGAGAAAGAAGAACGAGCGTAAGAAGAAGGGTCACAGACAACCTTTCACAAAGGTAGAAATCACAAAGATTAATGCTTAATTTACGCAGAGGATAATTTGGATTTAGATAGCGAGGTGTTTTAAATGGCTCATAAAAAAGGTATGGGTAGTACAAAAAACGGTCGTGACAGTGAGTCTAAAAGACTTGGTGCAAAGAGAGCAGACGGTCAGTTCGTTCTTGCAGGCAACATTCTTGTTAGACAGAGAGGAACAAAGATTCATCCGGGTAATAATGTAGGCAAAGGTAGCGATGATACATTATTCGCACTAATCGACGGAAAAGTTAAGTTCGAAAGAAAAGGCAGAGATAAGACACAGTGCAGTGTTTATGCTGACTAATTTTGGATTTTCAGGCTGTTTCGGAATTATTCCGAAACAGCTTTTTTATATAAAGAAAAGACAGATAAGTATTGACATAGCTGCTGTCTTAATGATATTATAACTAAAAGTAATTAAACATTGTAAAAACTAATAATATCAGAAACGGAGAAAGGTAATGTTTATAGATAAAGCGAAAATTTTTATAAAGGCAGGAAAAGGCGGTAACGGTGCAATTTCATTCCATCGTGAAAAGTACGTTGCAGCAGGCGGACCTGACGGCGGTGACGGCGGTAAGGGCGGAAATGTTATATTCAAGGTTGAACTTGGAATGACTACGCTAATGGATTTTAGATATAAAAGAAAATATGTTGCACAAAATGGTATGGATGGTTCTGGTAAACGTCAAAAAGGTAAAAAGGGCGAAGATATAATTATAAAAGTACCTCAGGGTACAATAGTGCGTGATGCAGAGTCTAACAGACTTATTGCCGATCTTTCCGATCCCGAAAAAGAAGTGGTTTTGGCAAAGGGTGGAAACGGCGGCTGGGGAAATGCACATTTTGCCACAGCTGTAAGACAGACTCCTAATTTTGCAAAGAACGGACAAGCTGGAGATGAACGTGAAATAATTTTGGAATTAAAGCTTTTAGCAGATGTTGGGCTTGTTGGTTTCCCAAATGTTGGTAAGTCTACATTGCTTTCAATGACAACAAAGGCTGATCCTAAAATTGCAAATTATCACTTTACAACACTTGAGCCTAATCTTGGAGTGGTAGATTTAGGAGATCACAGAAGTTTTGTACTTGCAGATATTCCGGGTATTATCGAAGGAGCAAGCGAGGGTGTAGGTCTTGGACATGAGTTTTTAAGACATATAGAACGTACAAGGATATTGATACATGTGGTAGATGTGTCAGGTATCGAAGGAAGAAATCCCATAGAAGACTTTGACATAATCAATTCAGAGCTTTCTAAATACGATATGGCACTTGAAGAAAGACCGCAAATAGTTGCAGCAAATAAGACTGATATTATTCAGGATCAAGATATGTATAATGCGTTTTTAGAAGAAATGAAAAATAGAGGTATAGAGGTATTTGAAATTTCAGCAGCAACTAATAAAGGTGTACAGGAGCTTATGAATAAGACTTATGAAGAACTGTCAAAACTACCTCCTATCGCAATTTTTGAGCCTGAAATGGATATTAACGAACCGGAATATGTTGACCTTGATGAAAAGGGTTATGAAATCAAGCGTGATAATGAAGTTTATGTAATTACAGGTTCGTGGATTGAAGCTGTCGGCGGAAGCGTTAACTTTTCTGACAATGAGTCACTTCAATACTTCCAAAGGGCATTGCTTAACAGAGGAGTTATCGAAGACCTTATTAATATGGGTATCCAAGAGGGACAGATTGTTCGTATTGGTGATTTGGAATTTGAATTTGTATTTTAGGCTGTTCATTTTTGAACAGCCCTTTTTTTACATTCTTTTATATAAAGATACAATGCACATACTACGCAAAGAACAATAACTATTAATACCGTAGCAGATTCTACTGCTGATGAAATGGCAAATGAACGGCTCATAGAAGGTGCGAAAACAGCAGTTGTAATTGGATTTATCAGCAAATATAAATACATATAAAATCCTGCTAATAATCCATGTAGGAGTTTGCCTAAGATATATGGCAAAAGACTGAGATTATAGCGTGCTATAACAGCCATAACTTGAGCATGCACACTTATACCGGCAAAACCGACAATGACCGCGGTAAGTACAAGTTTTTGTGTAATGTTAAGCGTAAGGGTTGAAATTTTGACTGTACCGGTGACAAATTCAAATATACCTGAAATTACTGCATTATATGTATCATTTAGTGGAATTGTATCGATAATGAGCCTGCTTACGACACTAAAAAACAGTACCGCACCGCATACTGTCATGATGTTTTTGATGCCGTTTTGAAGTGAAATATTAAATATTTCACCTACATTTCTTTCGGGCGATGTCATTTTAGTTAAAGGTGCGGTGTGGCGGTTTCTGCAGTAAAATCTAAATAAAATCCCAACAGTAAGGGCGGCGAGTATATGGGATATATAAAGTGCTATTCCGTAAGCCATATTGGAGTATACAGCAATACCGACTGAACCAAGTATAAATAAAGGCCCTGAGTTATTGCAAAAGGCAAGAAGCCTTTCAGCCTCTGTTTTTGATAGGTAACTGTTAGCATATAGTTCTCCGGCTGTTACTGCACCAAGAGGATAACCGCTTATAATTCCTAAGATAAAGGCACCGCTGCCGGCCGGACTTACACGAAAAAGCGGATACATGCAAAATTGAAAGGCTTTTGCTAATAGTTCACAAAATCCTGAATAGATAAGTATACCTGAACATATAAAAAACGGAAATAAAGTAGGGACAATCATTTCAAAGCATATATTAATTCCGTCACGGGCATAAAGGATAGCTTTTTGAGCATCTTTTACGAGTAATATCACACAGAAAAGTGAAAATGTACAAATCAGTATTTTTTTTATTTTCATGTCTAAATTCTCCTATCTGATTTTTGATAAATTATATGATTAAATTCCTGTACTTAAAACTATTTTAATATCATAAATTAGACTTAGGAGCTGATTTATATGAAAAAAAGTATTTCTGAAAATATTGCTGATTCATTAGGTGTACCTAAAGATGTAATTATGAATATGCCAAAGATAACAGTGTCAGGAGATAGGGAAGTTTTTATTGAAAATTATAAAAGACTTTTAAGCTATACCGAAGGAAAAATTGTCTTGTCAACGTCAATGGGTAATATTTTAGTTGAGGGAGAGAATTTGCATATTGATGTTATTCGTAAGGAGTTAATACTTATTTCCGGCAGATTTACCGGTATAAATTATGAAAACATAAAAAAGGGAGCAAAAAATGTTTAAGAAGTTCTTTCAATTTCTGCATGGATATGTTATAATTAAAATAAGTGGTAAAAATTTCGAAAGATTTATAAATATTTGTCTTAAACGTAATATTGAAATTTGGAATACAAATCCATGTGACGACGGCATTACATTATGTATGTATAGCAGAGATTTTAAACATATACGTGATGCAGCATATAAATGCTCAGTTAAAATAAAAATTTTAAAAAAACATAGTTTTGTACGTACACTGCATCTATACAGAAAAAGATATGTGTTTTTAATTGCTATATTGATATGTATTGGTTTAGGGATATTTTTTTCTAATCATATATGGATAGTTGAAATAAACGGTGTTGAAAATGCGGATATTCAGAGTATATCAAATACACTTGACAGAATTGGTGTAAAGACAGGTGCCTTAAAAAATAATCTTCCTGACGGAATGGAAATTAAGAGAAATATTATAAATGATACTGATGGTGTAGCGTGGGCATGGGTATATATAGAGGGAGTAAAGGCGAGAGTTGAAATTTACGAGAAAGCACTTGCCCCAAATGTTATAGATAAGGATATACCATGTGATATTGTTGCTGCTTGTGACGGTGTTATAAAAAAAACGATAGTTAAGAGCGGCGAGGAATTATTTGATGCAGGTGATGCCGTTAGTGCCGGTGAAGTGATTATTTCAGGAAAAGTACCGGTATATAAAGAAGGTAATCCTGAGAAATACATATATGTACATTCTATGGCTGAGGTACAGGCATATACTACACATTGTAAGACAGGGAATTATAAGACGTATTATGAGTCAAGAGTGCCGACGGGAAGGGAAAAAATGATTATATCCCTTGAAACGTTCGGTAAATTGCTATCGCCGTTTAAAGATGAGGTATCCTATGAAGAATATGATACTAAGGAGAATAGATATGAGCTTAAAATTCCGTTTTTTGGATTTTCAGGCATAGCACTTCATGTAAAAAAATATACAGAGGTGTCAATAAACAAAGAACCTTTGAGCATTGAAACATCACTTGAATTTGCTAAAAATGACCTTGAAGCGAAAATATCAAAGGAACTTACTTTAGGAAGTGTGTTTCAAGATGAAAGTATTGAATATGTACAGACAGATAATGAAACAATAAATGTAAAACTTACAATGAATTTTATTGAAAATATAGCAATAACACAGCCTATAAGTGCTGATACGGATAAAGGAGAGGAATTATTTGATAAACAGACAGATAGAGGTATCGCAGGAGATTGATTTATCATTATTATTCGGTAATTTTGATGAGAATGTTAAGCTGTTAGAAAAGGCATTCTCTGTAAATATTGCCGCAAGAGATAATGCACTTCGTATAACTGGTGAGGAAGATAATGTTGATAGAGCAAGCCAGGTAATAGCCATGCTCATTCAGATATTGTTAAATGGTGAAAATATTGATCAGCAAAAAGTATTGTATGCCATTACAATGGTACAGGAAAATGGCGGTATTGATATAAAAATGATGGGTGATGACTGCGTTGCAGTAAACTCAAAGGGACATCCGATAAAGACTAAAACTTTGGGACAGAAGAAATACGTTAAAGCCATTGAAGAAAATACTATTGTGTTTGGTATTGGACCTGCCGGTACGGGTAAAACATATCTTGCTGTTGCTAAGGCTGTAACAGCTTTAAAAAGTAAAGAAGTGAACAGAATAATCTTGACAAGACCGGCGGTTGAGGCAGGAGAGAAGCTCGGGTTTCTTCCCGGAGATTTACAGACAAAGGTTGACCCTTATTTAAGACCATTATATGATGGTATGTATGAAATGCTTGGAGCGGAGGGTTTTCTGCGTTATCAGGAAAAGGGAGTGATCGAAGTGGCACCCCTTGCGTATATGCGTGGACGAACACTTGATAATGCTTTTATTATTCTTGACGAAGCACAAAATACGACACCGGAACAGATGAAGATGTTTTTAACAAGAATTGGTTACGGTTCAAAGGCGATTGTTACAGGTGATATTACACAGATAGACCTGCCGGGTGAAAAGCGTTCCGGATTAAAAGAGGCGATGAAGATACTTAAAAATATAGATGATATAGCTTTTTGTACTTTTACAGAAAAGGACGTTGTACGTCATCCGCTTGTACAGCAAATTATAAAAGCATACGCAAAGTATGATGAGGAACAGGAAAAGAGAAGAAACAAGAGGAAAAATAATGGTTGATTTAATACTTGAAAATGAGCAGGATAAGGAGGAACTTACTCCTGAAATAAAAAAAGCATTGTATGACGTATGTGAGGAGGTTATGAGAGAAGAAGAATGTGACTTTGACGCACAGATAAGCGTTACTCTTGTGGATAACGAAACTATACGTCAGATAAATAAAGAACAGAGAAACATAGACAAGGTAACAGATGTATTGTCTTTTCCGATGCTGGAATTTGATGATGAAGGAAATGCTGACGGGTTTTACGAAATGGACGGCGACTTTATTCTTTTAGGTGATATTGTTATATCAATGGAACGGGCAAGAGAGCAGGCAAAGGAATACGGTCATAGTTTTTTAAGAGAAGTGTCATTTTTGACTGCACATTCTATGCTTCATCTTTTGGGTTATGACCATGTTGATGATGAAATGGGAGAAAAAATTATGTGCGAAAAACAAGAAAGCGTACTTACAAAGCTGGGTATTACAAGAGATTAATAAATTACTGAAAGGATTTTATATGAGAAATAAGAAAAATTTTAAATCGGGTTTTGCGGCAATAATTGGTATGCCTAATGTAGGAAAATCAACACTGTTAAATGCAATAGTAGGGCAGAAAATAGCTATTATTTCCGACAAACCGCAGACAACGAGAAATAAAATACTTGCTATTTATTCAACAGACGAAGAACAAATAATTTTTACAGATACTCCGGGTATTCATAAACCACATAATAAACTTGGTGAATATATGGTGAATGTGGCTAATGAAAGTATGAGTGATACAGATGTACTTATATTTGTTGTAGATGCAAGTAGGAAAATACAGGATATTGAACGGAAAATTGCTGAAAACATTTTAAAATTAGGTATGCCTTGCATACTTGTGCTTAACAAAGTAGACTTGATGAAAAAAGAAGAGCTTTTGCCGATTATTGCCGATTATTCAAGTATACATGATTTTGATTCAATAGTTCCTATAAGTGCTAAAAATCGTGACGGTGTAGATATTCTTATTCATGATATTGAAGATTATCTTGAAGAAGGACCGGAGTTTTACGATTCTGATATGGTAACAGATCAGCCGGAAAAACAAATTGCAGCAGAGATTATACGTGAAAAGATGTTATGGCTTCTTGATAAGGAAGTACCTCACGGAATTGCAATAGAAATAACAAAAATGAAAGAAAAAGAAAAAATTACTGATATATACGCTACAATTTATTGTGAAAAAGCATCGCACAAGGGTATTATTATCGGTAAGAACGGCGAAATGCTTAAAAAAATCGGAACTATGGCTCGAGGTGACATTGAGAGAATGCTTGAAAAAAAGGTTTATCTTGAGCTTTGGGTAAAGGTTAAGTCCGACTGGAGAAACAGTGATTTTCTGATTAAGAATTTCGGCTACACAAATGAATAGAAAATAGTGTTAGTATAACCACTGAAAAAATGAAAAACATAAGTATATAAAGTATTTTTTCGGAGGTATCGAAATGACTGAACTAAATAGATTATCATGGGAAACCTTTACAAAAACAGGAAATATAGATGCATATTTATTATATAAGGAAACATATCAAGATGAAAAAGACAAGAAGGACGATACATGGGAGAGTTCAAAACAAGAGGTATTATCATAAAGCAGTCTGACTATGGAGAAGGACACAGAATGCTGACAATTTTTACAGAGGAATATGGGATTATAAAAGCTGTGAGCTATGGTGTTAAAAGAGCTAAAAGCCGTGTGGCAGCCTCAAGTCAGTTTTTGTGCTATGGTGATTTTACTTTGTATAAGGCACATAATAAAGATATTATGACAGTTGATGGGATAGATACCATAGATGGGTTCTATCCTGTGTCAGAGAATATAAAAAAACTTTCTCTATGTGTATATCTTTCTGATATAACGTACAGTTTGCTTGGTATGAATAATCCTGACATTAGAATACTGCATTTATTTTTAAACAGTATATATGCCTTGGCATACAGAAACGAAAGTACGGAAAAAATTAAGACTGTTTATGAAATAAAGCTTATGTGTGCCGGAGGATATGCACCGGAACTAAATCAATGTACTTCTTGCGGCAGTTTTGAAATATATGCTTTTGATTTATTAAAGGGCGGAGTAGTGTGCAGAAGCTGTGGAGGTAAGTATATAATAAAGATTAACAAGGGTGTTTATAAAGCTCTTAGTTATGTTGCATCATGTGATGATAGAAAAATGCTTTCATTTAATGCAGATGATGAACTTTTAAAAACACTTGGTAAATTGTCGGAGCAGTTTATATCATTACAGCTTGATCAAAATTTCCCAAGTTTAGATTATTATAAAACAATGACTGAATTTGGGTAGTTTACATAAAAATGCTGTATTTATGTTATGGAATATAAGCTGATTTGGTCAATTTCAATAAAATAATAAAAATTATTAAAAATAATTAAAAAGTCCTTGCAATTAGCCACTATTTAGTGTATAATATTACGGTATTATAGATTAAATTTCGTGGAGGTGTAAAAATTGCCAAACATTAAATCAGCTAAGAAGAGAGTAAAGGTTACTGAAAAGAAAACTCTTATTAACTTGTCACACAAGACAGCTCTAAAGACAGCTATAAAGAAGTTTGAAGCTGCAGCAGCTACTGGTAACAAGGAAGAGGCAACAGTTCTTTTCAATCAAGCTGTTAAAAAGCTTGACCAGAGCGTAAGCAGAGGTATTCTTCATAAGAATAACGCTGCAAGAAAGAAGTCACAGCTTGCTTTAAAGCTTGCTAAGCTTGCGTAATTTAAAAAGACTGCCTAAATGGCAGTCTTTAATTTTTTTTTTGAAAAAATTAATTTTTTTGAAAAAAACTATTGACAAAATATTCTTTATAGTGTATAATGATATTTGTTGTTACGGCGGTATAGCTCAGTTGGCTAGAGCATGCGGTTCATACCCGCAGTGTCATTGGTTCAAATCCAATTACCGCTACCAAA
>CALXQE010000091.1 GCA_944390495.1 uncultured Clostridia bacterium | reverse complement strand
GAGCATGATTTTGTCAGTTTAAACTTTCCTTATTTATTTGTCTGTGCAGTAACTATTTCGTCAACCTTTGCAAGTGCGTCGTCTATCTTCATTGCGTCTTTACCGCCGCCCTGTGCCATATCAGGTTTACCGCCGCCTCTGCCGCCGCAGATAGCAGTAAGTTCTTTTATGATATTACCGCAGTGAACACCGGCTTCAACAGCCCCTTTCATTGCCATAGCAACAAATGTAATCTTACCGTCTGTGTTAGCCGCAAGAACAATAACGCCGTTTGTCATTTGCTCCTTAGCATTATCAGCAAGTGTTTTCATTTCGTTTGCACTCATACCGTCAACCTGTGCCGTAAGTACATTTACCTTATCAAGGTGCTTTATTCCTGCCATCATATTCTTTGTACGCATTGCAGCCATTTTATCGCGTATAGAATCAAGTGACTTTTCAAGCTGTTTATTTTCATTCATAACAGCTTCTGCCTTTTTATCAATTTCATGTATCTGATTTGTTTTAAGTGCCGCAGCAGTATTTGAAATAAGCGTATCTGAATTATTTATATACTCCATTACGCCTCTGCCTGTTACGGCTTCAATTCTTCTTACACCTGCCGCAACTCCGCTTTCAGATACAATCTTTATAAGACCGCACTGTGCCGTATTTGTAAGGTGAGTACCACCGCAGAACTCTACGCTGTAATCACCCATTGATACAACTCTTACCACATCTCCGTACTTTTCGCCAAACTGTGCAGTCGCACCAAGTTTCTTTGCTTCATCTATCGGAAGCTCCTGAGTATTTATCTCAAGGGCGTCAAGGATTACACTGTTAACCTTAGCCTCAACCTCTTTAATCTGCTCCGTTGTCATAGCCTCAAAGTGTGAGAAGTCAAAACGAAGTCTGTCAGGCTCAACAAGTGAACCAGCCTGTGCAACGTGTGTACCAAGTGTTTCTTTAAGTGCTTTATGAAGAAGATGCGTACCGCTGTGTGCTCTGCCTATTGCACGTCTTACATTTTTGTCAACTGACATCAAGGCTGTATCGCCCACACTTACAGGTGCAGTCAAAACATCTGTTTCGTGCATATAATATCCTTCTGCTGTCTTTGTTGTATTAACAACTTTTACTTCGTTTCCGTTTACGGTAATTGTACCAATATCACCAACCTGTCCGCCCATTTCAGCATAGAACGGAGTTTTGTCTGTTACTATATACCCCTTTTGACTTTCAGATATTTCACCGCTTACGCCTTCGCCGTCAACGATAATTCCTACAACTTTTGCTTCACTCTCAAGTGCGTCATATCCAACAAATACAGTAGGCTCAGCATTTTCAAACTCGTATGTTTCGTCGCCGTCCCAGCTTGAACCTTCTGCTCTTGCACTTCTTGCTGTTTCCTTCTGCTCCTGCATGGCTTTGTTAAAGCCCTCTGTATCAACGCCAAGTCCCTTTTCCTGTGCCATTTCTATTGTAAGGTCAAGAGGGAATCCATAAGTATCATGAAGCTTAAATGCTTCTTCACCTGTAAGGCTATCTCTTCCCTCTTTCTTTGCACTTTCAATATAATCATTAAGAACAACAGTACCATTGTCTATCGTAGCATCGAAACGTTCTTCTTCCTTATGAATTATCTTTTTGATATAATCTCTCTTTTCATCAAGTTCAGGGTAACCTGACTTTGACGCATCAATAACAGTATCAGCAACTTCATACAAGAATTGTCTGTCAATGTCCAAAAGCTTACCGTGTCTTGCGGCACGTCTTAAAAGACGGCGAAGAACATATCCTCTGCCCTCGTTTGACGGAATAACACCATCTGATACCATCATAACTGTACTTCTTATGTGGTCAGTTATAACACGAAGTGATACATCTTTCTTTTCGTCCTTTTTGTATTCAAGGTTTGCAATACGGCAAATATGTTTCATAACGTCTTGAACCGTATCAACTTCAAACAAGTTATCTACACCCTGCATTACAACTGCAAGTCTTTCAAGTCCCATACCTGTATCAATATTAGGATTTGGAAGCGGGTTATAATTATCATTTTCATCCTTGTCAAACTGTGTAAATACAAGATTCCATACCTCCATGAATCTGTCACAGTCACAGCCTACTCCGCAAGTATCAGATCCGCAGCCGTACTCCACGCCGCGGTCAAAATATATTTCACTGCAAGGACCGCAAGGACCTGTACCATGTTCCCAGAAGTTATCTTCCTTACCAAGCTTTACTATATGAGTAGGATCAACTCCAACCTCATTTATCCATATATCTCTTGCTTCATCATCGTCTTCATAAACAGAAATCCAAAGACGCTCCTTTGGAATTTCCATAACTTTTGTAAAAAACTCCCATGCCCATGCTGTGGCTTCTTTTTTAAAATAATCACCGAATGAGAAGTTACCGAGCATTTCAAAAAAAGTACCGTGACGTGCAGTCTTACCTACGTTTTCTATATCACCTGTACGGATACATTTTTGGCATGTAGTAACACGTCTTTTCGGTGCAGTTTCAGGATTTTGGAACCACTGTTTCATAGGTGCCATACCTGAGTTTATAAGAAGCAGACTTGCGTCATTTTTCGGTATAAGCGAAAAGCTGTCAAGTCTTAAACATCCCTTTGATTCAAAAAAGCTTAGAAATTTCTCACGAATTTCATTTACTCCCATTGATTTCATATCAATTTATTCTCCTTTGTTATTAAACTTTCCTATCCGTTAATTATATAAAAAATACTTATTTATGTCAAGAAAAATCAAGTTCTGTACGGTAAAATTCTTTTACAAAGTCTATTAAATACTCTGTATCTTTTGCACCTGCCGTTTCGTATGCCGAGTGCATGGCAAGCTGTGCAAGACCTATATCGGCAGTATTTAAAGAAACCTTTTCATTTGACAGATTGCCAAGTGTAGAGCCGCCTGCCATATCACTTCTGTTTGCATACATTTGATATGGCACATTCACTTTTTCACATATATATTTAACCACAGCCTCCGAAACAGCGTCTGTCGTATATTTTTGATTTGCGTTATATTTTATAACTATACCGCCATTCATATATACTTTGTTTAAGCTGTCGGACTTATCAGTATGGTTCGGGTGCACCGCATGTGCATTATCACAGGACATCATAAATCCGTCTGCTGTCATCTCTATATACCTTTCCCCCGCTATACGTTTTAGTACATCACGCAAAAACCCTGACTTTGCACCTTGCTTTGTGCCGCTTCCCACTTCTTCGTTATCAAATGCCGCAAATACACTTATATTTCGTTCACTTTGGGATTTCAAAAAACCTTCAAGCGTACAATACATACACTGCAAATCGTCAATTCTCGGTGAAGCAAAATATTCACCGTCTGTACCTAAAACAGTACCTTTCGTTCTACTGTACAGCGACAAATCAAATCCCTTTATGTCTTTTGCATTTACTCCTGCATTTTCTGCTACCATCTGAAGCAGAACACCTTGTTTACTGCCTGCTATCGGACACATATCCTTTGCAATATTATATTCATAGCCTTTATTTGCATTTCTGTTCATGTGTATCGCAAGGTTGGGTATTATAACTAAATCCTTATCTATATTAACAAGGTGACTTTTAACCTGTCCCTTATCTACCGTCACAACTCTACCGCTTACAGATAAAGGTCTGTCAAGCCACGACGGCATAATCATTCCGCCGTAACCCTCAACATTAAACTTTACAACATTATCCACCGAAATTTCAAAGTTATTTTTTAGTTTAAATGACGGCGAATCAGTATGGGACGCACATATCATAAACGAACCGTATTCACCCTCAGGAATTTTAAAGGCAATTATTGAGGAATCATTCCTTTTAACATAATACATTCCTCCTGCCTTTAAATCCCAATATTTGTTTTCAAACAGCCTTTCAAAACCGTTTTTTATAAGCATATCTTCCGATGTTTTTACTGCATGATATGCGTCTGTACTTTTTTCTATAAAATCTATTAATTTTTCTGTGTAATTCAATTTTAATACCTTCTATCCAAAAATATATTGACCGCCTGAAACTTTGCATTTTACCGGCGTTCCCCAGCGTTTTTGATTATATATATCAGTGATTTCATACTCTAAAATGTAATCTCCGTCACTTATTTTATCCTCGCCGACACCGCCGAATAATTTCATACTTCCATTACCTTTTATATATTCTGTCTGATTGTGTTCTTCATCATACACCGAAAGCAAAGGCGTTATTCTGTCAAAGAAACTTATTTCTCTCATTGGTGAAAGAGCCTTACCAGTTTCTTGTTCTATGCCTCCCCAAACACCGATGATTTCATAATTTTCATCTTCTATGTCATATTTAACACGCACATTACCACGCTCACCGTTAATTATTACCGGTATTGAGTAAATATCATACTCTCCGCCGGACTTGACAAGGCGTGCTGTTACATTTTTACCGAGAAATCTTATAGTTTCTACCTTTGAACTTACGCTGAATATTCCTGCCTCCCAGTCACTTTCCGAAACTTTATGTTTGCCGATATATACATAACCTCCGTCATAAGATTTATAAACATTTACTGAAACATCTTTAATTATATCCATGTTACCAAGAATATTTAGCTGATATGAATTTTCATCAAGTATGGACTTATATTCAAGCCACTGCATATCATTATTATAAGATGTCCATGCCCATGAAGAAGTATAATCCTCAGTAATATCATCTACCGAACAATCTATTCTTGTTTTTCTCAAAAATTCTTTATATTTTTTACTTGTTGCTATTTCCATATATCTTTGGAGTTCTTCACTGTCTGTTTTAGACGGATAATATACGCTAAGTCCTGTGGAATTTTGTTGTTTTTCACCGCATACTCTGTAAATAACAGCATCATTTAATGTATTTATAAGTACATCGGCAGTATTACCCACATACTCCTTTAGTTTAACAGCCATATCACCAACATCCGCCAAGTTTGAATATCCTTCGTCTTCTGTGGCTCCGCCGTAAAGATGAATACTCTCCATAGCAGAAGAAAGATTTTTATAATTATCAAGAGAATCGGTAGCAGTGAGCATATCACCTGTCATTCCGTCAAAAGCTTGGTTTAAAGCCGAAATCTTAGTCATATCAACAGCAGAAAGGGCAGCTTCATCTTCGCAGCCTATATCTTGGCATTTTTTATAATATGTATCGCACATAACCTTACTTATCTCATCTGCACCTGCTGAAGGTTTTTTGCATATATAACTTAAAAATCCTTCATAGTCCCAACTGTCATTTCTTTGAACGTTTTGCGGTGCTACAAGATAATTTCCGCAGGTTGATAAAAGCGATGCAGTTTCAAGACTTCCCATAAGCGATCCATCTAACGCAATTATATCAAAATTTGCCCCTGCTGCACTTATAGCGTATGATATTTCCTCTGCATTTAAGCTATCATTATCATTTAGCTCATCATAGCCCATGCCATACATAAAACCACCGCCGCTGCCTGATATTAAGAGCATATAATTATCAGACTTATAACGACCCAAACCCCATTCTATAAATGAAGTCAATGTTTTATAATCACCCATATTTTCAGACATTTTCTGATCTGCAAGGTACATCTTACCGTTTCCCACATCAAAACGCTGAGTATAGTCACTGTATATTCCTTTGGTTTGCCAACTACTGCTTCCGCCTGTCTGAACAGCAACATTTACATTGCTCGGGTATTCAACATTCATCATCTGTTTTAACTTATCTGATGAAACGCCGTATTTAGTTTCTTCTTCACCGCCGCACATATAAACAAGTACCGTCCAGCTTTTACCCGTCACTGCACTTTTTTCAGGAGAGCCGTTATATACAACATTTCCTGAAGAACATGATGTCAAAACTAATAGAGTCATCAAAACCGCAATGACGCAGGTTACTTTTTTCATTAGTAAATCCTCCATAACATTTTATTTTAAAAAAAAGGTGCTGTAAAGTCCTAAGCCAATACAACACCTTCTCTATTCCTAACAAGATTATGCCTGTTCAGGAGCACCAACCGGACATACACCAGCACAAGCTCCGCATTCGATACAAGTATCTGCATCGATAACATACTTACCATCACCTTCTGTGATAGCACTTACAGGACATTCTGCAGCACAAGCTCCGCATGATACGCAAGCATCTGAAATTTGATATGCCATCTAAAATACACCTCCTTATATTATTACGTCATATCATGACGTTTACATACTTAGTCATACCATTTTAGGTATAATAAATATCTTAAAGAGAATCTTGCGACACTCTCCAATAACTTGATTATATCATGAAAAAAACATTTCTTCAAGTGTTTTTACAAATATTTTAATCGGTGTTGTTTTCCTTTTCATTATTTTTATTACGTCCTAAAACTTTTATATCTGAAACCTTAAATTCCTTTAAAGTCTTTTCGTCTTCATCTTCAAGCTTGACCTTAGCCAAACCCTTTAAAAGACTTACATATTCCACTGTTCCGTTTCCGTCTGGAGTTTGTACAAGGCTTCCCTGTTTAGGAGTAACCTTTAAAAGTTCTTCGTATGTTTCCTGCTCATACTTTAAACAACACATAAGTCTGCCGCAAGCACCGGAAATTTTCGTAGGATTAAGTGACAACCCTTGCTCCTTTGCCATTTTTATAGAAACTGGTGCAAATTCGTTTAAAAACTTACTGCAGCAAAGATCACGTCCGCATACACCTATACTTCCCAAAGTCTTTGCTTCATCTCTTACACCTATTTGTCTTAATTCAATTCGTGTTTTAAAAACAGTCGCCAAGTCTTTTACAAGTTCTCGGAAATCTATTCGCCCGTCAGCGGTAAAATAGAATAGAATTTTATTTCCGTCAAAGGTGTATTCCACCTCTACTAACTTCATTTCAAGACCGTGTTTCTGTATTTTTTCAAGGCATATTTTATATGCCTCTTTTTCAAGTTCTTTATTTTTTTTATTATGTGCCGTATCGTCTTCAGTTGCTACCCGTATAACACTCTTTAACGGTTTTGTGAATTTATCGTCATCTACAACGCTGTTTCCCATTACAACTTCACCGTACTCTGTTCCCCTGCTTGTTTCCACAATGACATGTTCACCCGGTGACACTTCAAACTCAAGGGGATCAAAATAATACATTTTGCCCGTAGACTTAAAACGCACTCCTATTACATTAGCCATATTTACCTATCCATTCCTTTTTACTTGCCTGCCTTATCAGCACGGCTTCTAAGCTTATCAGCCATATTTTTAGATATATCACATACAAGCATATTTCTTTCTTTATTCTTTTCGTAAATAATATACCAAGTATTTTTTGTTGAAAATACGCTTGTTCTCATATTTCGTACCTTTTTCGGTGGTTTTGACGGTCTTGTTTTTGTGACTACTCTTATGCTTGACGCCGCAAAATCTACCTCTTTATTTCTATAACCTATTTTTCTGTTTGCCTTAAACCTATCATTTTTAAAGGTATATGTGTATATTGCAGCATAACGTGTCAGCACAAAAAAACCAAGCACACAAAACATGATTATAGTAACAACCGTTCCTATAACCTTCCAGTCAGGAAGCACATTTATTAAATATTTACCTATATACAGAATTAATATTGCCCATAGTACGGAAAATACAAATTCCTTTCCGCCGGCAGTTTTTGTTTCCTCCACGCTGACAGCTCCTTTACTTCAATTATCTTAATATTATAATATAAATACCCTTTAATGTCAACTACTTACGGCGGAACATATTTATCATCTCAGAAATTGTTTTTATGCCGTATGCCGCAAATCCTTCGGGAATTTTAATACCTTTCAGTGACTGTTTCGGAACTATTGCAGATTTAAAACCAAGCTTTGAAGCCTCGTTAATACGTTTTTCAAGCTGTGATACTCCTCGAAGCTCACCGCCTAGTCCAACTTCACCTATAAATACCATATCAGGAGGTAATGCAATATCTGCCTGACTTGACGCAATAGCGGCACATATTCCAAGATCTGCCGCAGTTTCATCAATTTTAAGACCTCCCGCAACATTTACATATACATCTGAATTAGATAAATTCATTCTCGCTCTTTTTTCAAGAACCGCAATCAAAAGAAGAACACGGTATTGGTCAATACCATTTGACATACGTCTTGGATTACCAAAACCGGTAGGTGTCACAAGTGACTGAATTTCAGCCATAACACCACGGCTTCCCTCCATAGTACAAACGATACTGCTGCCTGAAATATCTGTATTTCTGCCTTCAAGAAGCATCATTGACGGATTTTCTACTTCCCTAAGTCCCCTGTCATACATCTCAAATACACCTATTTCATTTGTAGAACCAAATCTATTTTTTACAGCACGCAGTATTCTAAATGTCAGCTGTCTGTCACCTTCAAAATACAGTACACAGTCAACCATGTGTTCAAGCACTCTCGGGCCTGCAATAGCACCTTCCTTTGTCACATGTCCTACAACAAACATTGAAATACCCATAGATTTTGCTATACGCATAAATGCGTTTGTAGCTTCCCTAACCTGTGGTACACTTCCCGGTGCTGAAGATATATCCTGTCTGTTCATAGTTTGTATGGAGTCTATTATAACTACCTGCGGCTTTAATTCGTTTATGCACTCAACTATCGTTTCAACATCTGTTTCCGATACAAGATACAAGTTGTCCGTTTTAACTCCAAGTCTTTCAGCTCGTATTTTAATCTGACCTTCAGATTCCTCACCTGATACATATAATATTTTTTTATTTTCACCAAGCTTTTCGCAAATCTGCAAAAGCAACGTAGACTTGCCTATGCCCGGGTCACCTCCGACCAAGATAAGCGAACCCTTTACAATACCTCCGCCTAATACTCTGTCAAGTTCACGAAGTCCCGTATTATATCTTGTTTCATACCCTGCCTTAACTTCACCTATTTTTTTAGGCATTATTGCACTTACCGTATTTTCACGCATAAGAGATTTTGTAGCCGAAGTTTTTTTCTCCGGTGCAATAATTGTTTCTTCCATTGTATTCCAGCTGTTACAGCCGGGACATTTTCCAAGCCACTTTGCTGATTTATATCCACACTCATTACATATATATGCTGTTTTTGATTTCATATTAATTCCTTTCAAAATTATACAAAAATTAATATTTTTTATTCACATCTATAAATTATACACTATTATCATCTATTATTCAATTACAAAAATTACATAGACGTATCGTTTTACATAATTCATGTTACAACTATGTTACAAATAGGTTAATATCCACGTTATCCACACACTTATCCCCGCTAAAAACATGAAACTTTTCCCAAAAGCATGTCCGTTTTTTTAGTTATCCGCCTTTTGCGTATAACATGAGGATAAATTTATAAACGCTGTTAGGTTTACATAATTTTTTATGTCCCTATTATTACCATAAATAGAAAATTTTTATATAATATAAATTAAAGTAATATATTTTCTTAAATTCCTTGACAAATAACGTCAGTTTTTATAAACTATATATATTAATGATTGAAAGGAATGACTGATTTGAATAATTCAGATAAGACTATGGACAAAATAGTAGCCCTTTGTAAAGGCAGAGGCTATGTATATCCGGGAAGTGAAATTTACGGCGGACTTGCAAATACATGGGATTACGGTCCACTTGGTGTCGAGTTTAAAAATAATGTAAAAAAAGCATGGTGGAAAAAATTTATACAGGAATCAAAATATAATGTAGGCATTGACTGTGCTATACTTATGAACCCTGAAACATGGGTTGCTTCAGGACATGTTGGCGGTTTTTCAGATCCTTTAATGGACTGTAAGGAGTGTAAATCTCGTCACAGAGCAGATAAACTTATTGAAGATTTTGCACACGAAAATGGTGAAGATATTACAGTTGACGGCTGGAGCAAAGAAAAAATGCTTGAGTATATCAACGAAAATAATATCGTATGCCCTAAATGCGGTAAGCATAACTTCACAGATATTCGTGAATTTAACCTTATGTTTAAGACATTCCAAGGTGTTACAGAGGATTCTTCTTCTGTTGTATACCTTCGTCCTGAAACAGCACAGGGTATTTTTGTAAACTTCAAAAGTGTACAGCGTACAAGCCGTAAAAAAGTACCGTTTGGTATAGGTCAGATCGGTAAATCATTCAGAAATGAAATAACTCCTGGTAACTTTACTTTCCGTACAAGAGAATTTGAGCAGATGGAACTTGAATTTTTCTGTGCACCCGGTACAGACCTTGAATGGCACGCATACTGGAAAGAATATTGTATGAACTTCCTTCTTGACCTTGGTATTAGAAAGGAAAATCTTCGTTTCAGAGATCACTCACCGGAAGAACTTGCATTCTATTCAAATGCAACATCTGATATAGAGTTTGTATTCCCGTTCGGCTGGGGTGAACTTTGGGGTATTGCAGACAGAACTGACTACGACCTAAAGCAGCACATGGAACACAGCGGTGAAAGCATGGAATACCTTGATCCTGTAACAAATGAAAAATATGTTCCTTACTGTATTGAGCCGTCACTTGGTGCAGACAGAGTTGCACTTGCATTCCTTGTTGAAGCTTATGATGAAGAAGAACTTGAAGGCGGAGATACAAGAGTTGTTATGCACCTTCACCCGGCACTTGCACCGGTTAAAGCTGCTGTTCTTCCTCTTTCTAAAAAACTCGACGAAGGAGCAACAGCTATATATGAAAGGCTTTCAAAGAAATTTAACTGTGAATATGACAATGCCGGTTCTATCGGTAAGCGTTACAGACGTCAGGACGAAATAGGTACTCCTTACTGTATCACATACGACTTTGAATCTGTTGAGGATAACGCTGTTACGGTACGTGACAGAGATACAATGGAGCAGCAAAGAATTAAAATTGATGAGCTTGAAGCTTTCCTTGAAGAAAAAATGGCATTTTAATCTAAATACTGTAAACAGACAGATTCTAAAAAAATCTGTCTGTTTTTATATTTTTGATAGAAATCTGTTTTACCGTTCGTATTAATATATGAGAAACGTTTCCCAAACCACGCAAAAGAGGTGACTTATATGACTGATCAGCAGCTTGTCTGCGGGATAAAACGCAAAGACGAAAAAGCACTTGACTGCCTCATAGACCGTTACGGCGGACTTATAAAGTCAATCGTTTCTTTTCATTTGTGCGATATGTACCGTGATGAATGTATCAACGATATACTGCTTTCAATATGGAATAACATTTCAAAATTTAATCCAAATAAAAACTCTCTGAAAAACTGGATAGGTGCAGTATGCAAGTATAAGTGCATAGACTACAAACGCAAATATTATAAAGAGCAGTTTTCACAGCTTGATGAAAGTATTCCATCTGCATGCAATGTTGAAAGCAACCTGCTAAAACAGGAAATTGAAAATGATATTGAATCACTGCTTTGTGCCCTCTCTCCTGAGGACAGAAAAATTTTCAAAAAGAGATATATATACAATGAAACAACAGAGGAAATCTCTCAATCAATGAATATAAAATCTTCTGTAATATATAATAGATTGTCACGAGGCAGGCAGAAACTTAAAAAAAGCCTTTTAAGGAGTGGTAAATATGAAAAATGAATTTGATTATCTTAATGATGTGAGAGTAGATTTTTCAAAGTATACAGCTAAAACTCTAACTGAACAGGAGCGGGTTAATATGAAAAATGCAATAAAAAAGGAAAAGAACAAATCTGCAAGGAAATATCTATTGCTTGCGGCATGTATATGTGCTGTTGCTGTTACAGGTACGGCATTTGCATCAGGATTTTTAAAGACAATCACAACAGGTTATAATACCTATGTACAGGATACCTCTGACGTTATGGAACTTCCCGAGGAGCTTAAAGGAAAGCTTTTTGACGGTAACGGTATTATGCTTGATTCAATTTCAAAAAGTGATATGAATAATATTTATGATGAAAAGGGTAATAAACTTACAGAACGTGATTTAGTTGACCTTTATATATCAGCTATGGGACTTGAGGGTAAAGTAAAGATAGATGATGAAACAAATACTATTATTGAAGATGAGGATACAGGCAGTGAATTTGTATACTCTTCACTTGAAGAAGCACGTAAAAGTTCATCATTTAATATTAAAGTACCCCAGTATCTGCCGGAAGGTTTTATATTCAGCAGAGCATACACATATAAAGAAGATGACGGAAGCGGCAGCGGCGATTATCTTACTATTGAATACACAGATAACAAAGGCAGAGAAATTTCTATTTTAGAACGAACATTAAATGAACAAACAAAATTCACAATGTGTACAGACGACAAAATAGAGGAAATTACAATTAACGGAATGAAAGCTGTTTTATCAAATAACAAAAATATAGATTTTGAAACTTCCGATAATGTATCGGTGGCAGTGTATGGCTACAAGGGTATAGATAAGAATGAACTTATAAAAACAGCTGAGTCAATAGAATAAAGTAAAACGGGCAAGCCAAAAGGCTTGTCCGTTTTTTTGCTATTCTAAATGTTTTATTGTTTTATTGTATAGATACTTATATGAGCCTGTCGAAATGGCAAGTGCCACTATTTCAGCTATATTAAATGACCACCATACAGCATGTATACCGCCTATTTTAGCAAGTATAAAAGCTGACGGAAGAAGAATTATAAGCTGACGTGCAATAGACATTATCATACTTAAAAATCCATGTCCCAACGCTTGGAAACAAGATGAAAATACTATTGAAACACCAGCAAAAGCGAAGCTAAGGCTGATAACTCTAAGTGCAGGAACACCTATTTCAAGCATATTTTCAGAAGCGTCAAACAGTCCCAATAATACATTCGGTATAAACTGGAACAATGCCACACCTATAAGCATTATGCAAACAGCATAGATAACAGCAAGCTTAACCGTTTTTGTAAGACGTTTTTTATTTCTTGCACCATAGTTATACGAAACAATCGGAACCATTCCGTTATTAAGACCAAATACAGGCATAAATACAAAACTGTTAAGTTTAAAGTAAACACCGAATACCGCAACGGCAGTTGATGAAAATGCAATAAGAATCTTATTCATACCAAAGGTCATAACAGAACCAACTGACGACATTATAATTGACGGAACACCTACTGACAAAATTGTCTTAACATAGTGCATTTGAGGTCTAAATCCTTTAAAACTTATCTCTACATCAGGGTTTTTCTTAATGTTTATAGCTGTTGCAAGTATAGCAGCACATATCTGACCTGCAACTGTTGCCACTGCCGCACCGGCAACACCCATTTTGGGCATGCCGAACAAACCAAATATAAGAATAGGGTCAAGAATAATGTTTATAACAGCACCGGTAGTTTGTGTTATCATGGTATAAATAGTACGTCCTGTTGACTGCAAAATTCGCTCAGAAGCAATCTGTAAAAACACACCAAATGACATAATAAGACATATTCTGGTATATTCAATACCCATCTTTGTTATTTCACTTTCTCCGCCCTGAGCAGTGAAAAACAGTTTTGTAAAAAAGATACCTATAATAAGGAATATCAAATAACCGATTCCCTCAAGAAAAATACCGTTTTCAGCAGTTTTGTTAGCCGCCTCGAAATTCTTTTCGCCTAAAGAACGTGACAGCATTGCATTAATACCAACACCGATACCTACCGCAACGGAAATCAAAAGATTCTGCATAGGAAATGCCATAGATACAGCAGTCAGAGCGTCCTCTGAAAGTCTTGAAACGAATATTGAGTCCACTACATTATAAAGTGCCTGCACAAGCATTGAAATCATCATTGGAAGCGACATTGAAACAAGCAGTTTATTTACAGGCATGACCCCCATTTTATTTTCTTTTCTTTCCATTTACTTTCTCCTTTCTTTGTTTTTTACACACATAGATAATTATATCACTTATTTAGCCTGTTTTTCAATGGAAATACTACATAGTTTTATATTGACTTTACGTTCCTGTTATTATAGAATATTTATATAACATTAACTAAATCGGAGGCAAAATTTATAATGAAACACGAAGAAAAACAAATGAAAATGGGCTATCTTATAAAAAGATTTATTCCTTATTTTAAGAAGTACAAATGGATTCTTGTGCTTGATCTCATTTGTGCATCTCTTACGACAGTATGTGAACTTGTATTTCCAATGCTTGTGCGTTACATAACAGATATGGGAATTAATAATCTTGAGTCATTAACTGTTGGTATTATAGTTAAGATAGGTTTATTTTATCTGGTTTTAAGAATCATAGATTCAGCCGCTAACTTCTATATGGCAAATACAGGTCATATTATGGGTGCAAAAATAGAAACAGATATGCGACGTGATTTATTTTCACATCTTGAAACTCTTTCTCACTCATACTTTTCTGACCACAAAATCGGTCAAATTATGGCAAGAATAACGAGTGATTTATTTGATATAACTGAATTTGCACACCACTGTCCTGAGGAATTTTTTATAGCAGGATTAAAGATAATAGTATCCTTTATTATTCTTTGCGGAGTGAATGTACCCCTTACTCTTATAATGTTTGCATCACTTCCGCTTATATTTGCTTTTGTAAAATTCTTTAACTCAAAAATGAGAATGGCTTTTAAAAAGCAGAGAAACCAAATAGGTGAAATCAATTCACAGGTTGAAGATTCACTGCTTGGAATAAGGGTTGTAAAATCCTTTGCCAACGAGGAAATAGAAAAAGAAAAGTTTGAGGACGGAAACAAAAAATTCCTTGATACTAAAAAACTTGGCTACTTCTATATGGCAGGATTTCAGACATCAAACAGAGCATTTGAAGGTATTATGTACCTTATTGTCGTTGTAGCGGGTGCATTATTTATGATGAAAGGAAAAATATCTCCTGCTGACCTTACTGCATATTTACTTTATGTAAGCACGCTTTTAACAACACTTCGTACAATAATCCAATTTACAGAACAATTCCAGCGTGGTATGACAGGTATTGAACGTTTTCTTGAAATTATGGACGCACCATCTGATATTACAGAAAAAGAAAATGCCAAAGCCCTTACAAATGTACAGGGTAACATTGTATTTGAAAACGTAGGTTTTCACTATCATGATGACAATACACCGGTACTTTCAAACATCAATCTTAATATTAAAAAGGGTGACAGTGTTGCCCTTGTGGGTCCGTCAGGCGGAGGTAAAACAACTTTATGTAATCTTATACCACGTTTTTATGACACAACAGAAGGACGTATTCTTATTGACGGTCTTGACATTAAAGACGTAACACTAAATTCACTTAGAAATTCAATCGGTGTTGTTCAGCAGGATGTATATCTTTTCTCAGGTACTGTATATGATAACATTGCATACGGACTTCCCGGTGCTTCAAAAGAAAAGGTCATTGAAGCTTCAAAACTTGCCGGTGCACATGAATTTATTTCGGAGCTTCCACAGGGATATGATACTTATGTGGGCGAACGAGGCGTAAAGCTTTCTGGAGGTCAAAAGCAGAGAATAAGCATAGCACGAGTATTTTTAAAAAATCCACCTATACTTATTCTTGACGAAGCCACTTCTGCACTTGATAATGAAAGTGAAAAAATAGTACAGGATTCACTTGAAAAGCTTGCAAAGGGCAGAACAGTATTTACTATTGCACATAGACTTACTACAATAAGAAATGCAAATATGATTCTTGTGCTTACTGAAAACGGAATAGAGGAACAAGGCACTCACCAAGAACTTATTGATAAAGGCGGACTGTACTATAATCTTTACAGTATGTACACATCACTTTGATATAAGCCGCACAGCGGTTAATATAGAAATGGAGGGAGAAAACACAATGAACAAAAAACTTATTTCAGGTATTTTAGCAATCGGTATGCTTACGGGAACAATAGCTTCCGCAGCAGATTTCGGCATCGGTGCTGAATACAGAACAGAGGAAGATGCCAAAGCGAAGGCAGAAACACAATCACTTTTTGACTCTCGTCCCGGCACTCTTAAACAGGCAGAGGACCTTGACAGAGGACTCACTGCCGTACCTTCAAAAGACGGAGGAATACTCGTAAGCTGGCGTTATCTTGGCACTGACAGAAGTGACGTATATGCCATGATTTACAGAAACGGTGAATTTATTGCAAAGGTATCAGACACTACAAACTATGTTGACAAAGATGGTAAGGGTTTAGATACTTATAAAGTGCTTATCTTCGACGGTACATCACAGGACAATTCTGAAAGCAGTGCTATTGATACAGACGAGTGTACTGCATGGGAAAAGGAATATATCTCAATCCCTGTGGTTAAATACGAAGAAGGAAATTATACAATAGACGATGCAAGTGTAGGTGACCTTGACGGTGACGGCGAATATGAAATAGTAATAAGACGTACACCTGCAAACTATTTTGATCAGCTTCAGGTAGACGAAAGCGGAAGAGTTATTGACAATAGAGTTGCATACCCGCTTATAGAAGCCTATGAAATGGACGGAACTCATATGTGGACAATGGACATAGGCAAAAACGAAGCAAACGATATTGATATAAACTTCCTTGTATATGATATTAACGGTGACGGAAAAGCAGAAGTCACAATGCGTTCGTACGATGGAATGACAGACGGTACAGGTGCAAAAATCGGTATAGCTGATGCCGACTACACGCAAAGCCTGCAAAAGCAAAAGGACAGACAATATCTTGCAGAGGGTAATGAGTATTTGTCAGTATTTGACGGTCAGACAGGTAAAGAAATTGCAAGAACAGACCTTCTTCCTAAACGTGACCCACTTTCAAGCTGGTCATCAAATTACAGCGACACATCACGTCTTACAAAACGTGCAAGCCACTATCTTTTAACAACAGCATACCTAAACGGTGAAACACCGAGTATTGTAATGATGCGTGGTGCATGGGATGCAGTAAAGCTTGCGGCATGGGACTTTAAAGACGGAGAATTTACAGAGCTTTGGCAGTATGATTCAAGCCCTTCATCAAAGACAGACAACTTATTCGGAGCAGGTTATCACTCCCTTGCAGTTGCTGATATTGACTTTGACGGAAAAGACGAAATACTTTCAGGAGCCGGTGCAATAGATGATAACGGTGAGTTTATGTATGCTACATACGCCGAACAAAACGGTGAAATAAAACTTGGTCACGGTGATGCCTTTGACGTAGCAAAGATGGATCCTAACTATGACGGTTATTATATATGGTCATGTCACGAAACAAAGGAACTTCCTGCAAATATTGACCTTCACGATGCACGTACAGGTCAGGTAATATACGGTTTTAATAAGCCTAAAGATACAGGTCGTTCAAGAGCCGCAGATATAGACCCAACAAGTGAAGGCTGGGAAGTATGGGGCTCAACGGGAACTCCGCTCCTGTCCCTTGACGGTACACCTCTTATAACAGGAGTAGCTGAAAAATTGCAGCCGGAGCTTGATAATAAAAAATTACAGCTTGGCAGCGGAGAAACACTTGCTGACGGCTGGAATACATTTAAGTACAGAAAACCTGACGGAACATTCCTAAAGGACGATGAAACAGGACTTGAAATTTCAACAACGCTTCCTATGAACTTTAAGGCATTTTGGGACGGAGATCTTCTTTCAGAGCTTGTTGATAATATTACAATTTCAAAATATAACTGGGAAGATAAATGCGTAGATATTCTTTATGACGCCTACGGCTGTGCTTCAAACGGCGGAAGTAAGGCTGTGCCTTGTCTTGCTGCTGATATTTTCGGTGACTGGAGAGAGGAAATTATATGGCGTAATGTTTCAAATACAGAACTTAGAATTTACGCTACACCTTATGAAACAGAATATAAAATCCCAACTCTTATGCACGATATAACATACCGTGAAGCAGTGGCATGGCAAAATAACCACTACAACCAGCCTACTAACACAAGTTTCTATATGGGAGCTGAAACAGAAACAGTTCCTGCACCTGAAATTAAGACTGTTTCAGGCAAAGTAAATCCTGATTTGTCATCTTCTGGCTCAAGTCATCTTGAACTTCCTATTTTATACAATAATGACAAAGATACAGATGACAACGTCGTAATCATGAAAATAGGAAAGGCACAAGCTGTATCAAACGGTGAAGTTAAACCTATTGACAGCGAAAATCCTGAAGTTTTTCCGTTTATCGAAAACGACAGAACAATGGTGCCTTTAAGATTTATTGCCGAAAACTTCGGAGCAGAAGTTGAATGGAATGAAGAAACAAGAGAAATTACAATGACACTTAATGACACTGTTGTAAAAATGACACTTGATAATGCAGTATTTACAGCAAACGGCGAAGAAAAAAC
>CALXQE010000090.1 GCA_944390495.1 uncultured Clostridia bacterium | reverse complement strand
TACGTGTTTTTGTGTAAATGTCAAATGTTTGCCGATAGATTTAATGTACCTCTTTACAGCGGTATGCTTATAAAGGAAAATAAAGATATTTGAATTTAATAAAACCGGCTGCTAAGCAGCCGGTTTTATGTTATATAATTCTAATTGATTCTATAATTTGATTTTCGATTGGTTTATCCTGCATATCTGTAGGAGTCTCGGCAATCTCATCAATATATTCCATACCTTCTGTTACTTTTCCGAATGCAGCATACTGACCGTCAAGATGAGGAGCATCCTCATGCATAATGAAAAATTGACTTGAGGCACTGTTAGGGAACATTGTACGAGCCATTGAAAGTACACCTCTTGTATGCTTTAATGGATTTGGAACACCGTTTTTGTCAAATTCACCCTTAATAGAATCAGCTTCTTTATGTTCACCGTCGGCTGTATAACCGCCGCCTTGAATCATAAAACCCGGAATAACTCTGTGGAAAATAAGTCCGTCAAAAAACTTGTTTTCTATAAGCGATACAAAGTTTTCAACTGTGATTGGTGCAATTTCAGGATAAAGTTCAGCTTTTATAATACCGCCGTTTTCCATTTTAATTTCTATATTCATTTTATTTCTCCTTAATTTTTATAATAGACCGTTGTCTTCAAGAAATTGTTTTGTTTCCTCATCAACTTCGGATGATGAATTGCTTGAGGAAGAATTAGTGTTCTTATCTTCTTCATTGTTATCTGTGCCGAATGGAGAAGATGAATTTTTGTCACTAACGTCACTTTTTGAGGTTGACTTTGGTTTGTCTGTTGTTTTGCTATTGTTTTTTGATGAAGTTTTATCAGTATCAGCACTTGTGTCGATAGTTATTGTTTCAATAATTACAGGCTTAATAGGTACATCTTCCATACCTGTTGCAGCAACAGTACCAGTTTTTGATTCCGCAATTTCATCAACTACTTCCATACCTTCTGTAACTCTGCCGAATGCGGCGTACTTACCGTCAAGATAAGTTGAGTTTTTCTGTACGATAAAGAATTGACTTGAGGCACTGTCAGGATCAGTTGTTCTTGCCATTGATATAACGCCTCTGCCGTGAGATAGTGAATTTTCAAAACCGTTTTCAGCAAATTCACCTGTTATTGAGGCAGTTTTTTTCTCATTTAGATTTTCATCATAACCACCGCCTTGAATCATAAAATTCTCTATAACACGGTGGAAAATTGTTCCGTCATAGAAACCGTCCTCGGCAAGCTCTACAAAATTTTCTACTGTTTCCGGAGCAAGATCGGGATATAATTCAAGACTTATTTCGCTGCCGTCCTCAAGCTCTATTGTAGCGTTTATTGTATTTTTTACAAGCTCAGGATTAGGAGTTGCAACCGGTTCTTCGGTAGGCTTTGTAATTTCTTCGTTGTTATTACCGGCACAAGAGGAAAGAAGCATTATTAGTGATAAAATCAGTGCGGCAATACTAATTGTTTTCTTCATTATTATTCGTTATCTCCTTTTCGTTATTATCTGAATTTTCTTCATCATCTTCTTCGCGTTCCGTACGGGCTATACTTACTACCTGAACATCATCAGCAAGCTTCATTACACGGACACCCTGTGTCTGACGGCTGTATGAAGAAATTTCATCTGTATGCATTCTGATTACAACACCATCAGAGGTGATAAGCATAATATCATCGTTATCGGTTACCGTTTTCATACCGGCAAGTTTACCTGTCTTGTCAGTTATTCTGTATGTGTATATACCTTTACCGCCTCTTGATTGAATTCTGTATTCCTCAAGAGGAGTCTTTTTACCGTAACCATTTTCAGTAACAGTAAGAAGCTGGCTGTCAGGAAGGGCGACAGAAGCACCTATAACGTAGTCACCTTCATGGAGTCTTATACCCATTACACCACGAGTTGTACGGCCTGTTGAACGTACTTCGTCTTCTTTAAAGCGAATTGCATAACCGTCATGGGTACCTATTATAATATCCTGCTCATTATCTGTAAGTTTTACTCTTATAAGTTCATCACCTTCGTCAAGTTCAATGGCACGAAGTCCTGATTGACGTATTTTTGAGTAATCCATTACGTTTGTCTTTTTAATGATTCCGTTTCTGGTGATAAATGTTAAGTATTTTCCTGCCTCAAAGTCCTTTATTGGTATCATTGCAGATACTTTTTCATCGGTTTCAATAGGAAGAAGGTTTACTATCGCAGTACCTTTTGCCTGTCTGCCGGCTTCAGGTATCTGATAGCCTTTTAGTTTGTAAACAACACCCTTTGTAGTGAAGAACAAAAGTGTATGGTGAGTAGTCGTAGTAAATAAGTGTTCTACAAAGTCCTCTTCACGTGTTGTCATGCCGGAAATACCTCTTCCGCCTCTTCTTTGTGAATGGTAAGTATCAACAGGTAAACGCTTTGTATAACCATTGTGAGTAACTGTTACAACTATATCTTCTTCATCTATAAGATCGTCAATATCAATTTCGTTTGTAACCATTGATATTTCTGTTCTTCTTTCGTCGCCGTATTTATTTTTAATTTCAGTTAAATCAGTTTTGATAATATCAAGTACTTTGCTTTCATCTGCAAGGATTTCACGATAATTTTCTATCTTTGCAGTAATTTCAGCATATTCTTCTTCGATTTTTTCTCTTTCCATACCTGATAAACGACCAAGCTGCATTTTTACGATTGCATCTGACTGTGCATCAGTCAAACCGAAACGCTCACATAATGCTGCTTTAGATTCGGGTATGTTTTTTGAAGCACGTATGATTCTAATAACCTCATCTACATTATCAATAACTATCTTATAGCCTTCAAGTATATGGGCACGATCAAGAGCTTTATTAAGTTCAAACTGTGTACGTCTTGTTATAACATCTTCTTGATGTGCTATATAGTAATTGATTATTTCACGAAGATTAAGAACTTTTGGCTCTTTGTCTACAAGGGCAATAAGAATAACACCGAAAGTATCCTGCATCTGTGTGTATTTGTACAGATTATTTAAAACTACATTAGGATTAGCATCACGTTTTAATTCGATGATAAGACGAATATTTTCATCAGACTCATCACGAGTTGAAGAAATACCGTCAATCTTGCCGTCACGAACAAGCTCATTTATATGCTTTTCAAGTTTGGCTTTGTTAACCTGATAAGGTATTTCTGTAACAACAATTCTGTATTTGCCGCCTAAATCCTCTATGTCTGCTTTAGCACGAAGAATAATTCTTCCTCTGCCTGTTGTATAGGCATTTCTTATACCGCTTTTACCCATGATAACTCCGCCTGTTGGGAAGTCTGGACCTTGAATATATGTCATAAGTTCCTCTATTGTTATCATAGGGTCATCTATAACAGCTATTATTCCGTCAATTACCTCTGTAAGATTATGAGGTGGAATATTAGTTGCCATACCGACGGCGATACCTGCCGAACCGTTTACAAGAAGATTTGGGAATCTTGACGGAAGTACGTCAGGTTCTTTTAGTTTATCATCGTAGTTTGGTACAAAGTCAACAGTCTCTTTCTCAATATCCGTAAGCATAAGAGCGGATATTTTTGACATTTTAGCTTCTGTGTAACGATATGCAGCAGCAGGGTCTCCGTCAACTGAACCAAAGTTACCTTTACCTTGAACAAGGGGGTATCTTAGCGAAAAATCCTGTGCCAAACGAACCATTGCATCATAAACAGATCCGTCACCGTGAGGGTGGTATTTACCCAAAACATCACCGACAGTTGCAGCTGACTTTTTAAAATCATTTTCGTATAAAAGATTGGCTTCATACATATCATACAATATACGTCTGTGTACGGGCTTTAAACCGTCACGGACGTCGGGGAGAGCACGGCTTACAATAACGCTCATGGCATAATCTATATATGCTTTTTTCATTTCACTGTTGAGGTCAACATCAATTATATGTTGATTTTCAATAGCCTCCATATCCAGCTTCAAATCTTCTGATTTTTTAGCCATAATTTCCTCCTAAAATCCACAGAACTGCATACATTATGCAAGTCCTTTTTTTATGTTTTTAACTAATTCATTATACCACAAAATGCCACAAAAATCAAGGAAAAAGCCACAAAAACAAGTCATTTACATACAAAAACAATTCTTTCGCTGTCCTTTTTTGCAGGTGAAAATGTAAGAGCATCGTATGTATCAATTTTTGTAAAACCTGACTTTTTCAAAAGGAACAAAAGTTCATCTGTTTTGTGAGCCTTTTGTATTTGTCTTTCTTCAAAACGTCTGTATTTTTTGCCGCTTTTAATAAAAAAAGTAAGGAACATATCACATAGACGTTTTTTTTCTATAAATCTGTTTTGCCAAGAGTAAAAAATATTTTTATCGCTGTGGATAAATGTATTTGTGCCTATAACATTTTTAAATTTATATTCTGTACTTATATCAAAGATGAAAATACCTCCATCATCAAGGAAACAAGTTTTAATTTTTGTAAACAGTTTTAAAAGTGATTTTGGGGGCAGTATGTAATTAAGACCGTCAATCATACATATAAATGCACCCATAGTACCGTACAAGTCAAGATTTTCAAGACTTTGATTAAGATAAAGAATATTAAGATTTTCAGATTTATTTCTGGCGATGTTGAGCATATCCTCAGAAATATCAACACCTGTCATATCATAGCCTCTTTTTGCAAGAGGGATAGTCATATTGCCCGTACCACAGGCAAGATCGCATACAAGGTCGGGATTAACATCGTTTAATATAAAAATGTTTTCGATATAGTCCGCCCACTTTTCGTAATCAATATCCCTGTGCATTAGAGTATCGTAGACGTAGGCAAAATCAGAGTAGCTATTCATTTTTATTCTCCATTCTGTCAATCACTAAATTGTAGCCATCAGAGCCGTAATTTATACATCTGTTGACACGGCTTATAGTTGCAGTGGACGCTCCTGTTTTTGCAGCAATGTCGGTATAAACTTTTTTCTCCTTTAACATAAGTGCAACCTCCATACGCTGACTCATTGATTTAAGTTCTGAAATTGTACAAAGGTCATTAAAAAATTTTCTGCATTCATCTACATTTTTTAGTTGAAGTACAGCATTATAAAGGATTTCAATACATTCATCATTGATTTCTCTCATGTCAATTTCTCCTTATGAAAATTATGTCAATACATATTATATCACTTTAACATGTGAAAGTAAAGGGATACATAAAATTTGTATTAAAAGTTAATAATATCTTTAGTAGGGAGTGGTTTTAAAATGCTTGTTTTAGTGATAAGAACTTTAATTTTATACGGCGTAGTTATTGCTGCACTTAGAATAATGGGAAAAAGGCAGCTTGGCGAACTTCAGCCATCGGAACTTGTGGTTGCTATAATGATTTCAGACCTTGCATCTGTTCCGATGCAGGCGATTGATTTGCCGCTTATTTCAGGTATAATTCCTGTACTTACTCTTATAGTTGCAGAAGTTATGATGTCTTATTTTAGTTTAAAAAGTGAAAAGGTAAGAAAATTTTTAAGCGGTAAGCCAAGTATTGTAATTTATGACGGTAAAGTAGATGAGGGAGAATTGGAAAAATTAAGGTTTAATATAAATGATTTACTTGAAGAATTAAGGCTTAATAATTATTATGATATATCTGACGTGGCGGTGGCAATAGTAGAAACAAGCGGTAAACTAAGTGTTGTACCTAAGGATTATGCAAGAGAAGTTACAGTTGAAGATTTAAAACTAAAAGGTGTACGTCATGATGGACTTCCATGTACAATAGTTTCTGACGGTATATTAAATTATGAGGAACTTTTAAGGTCAAAAAAAGATACTGTATGGCTTACGAAAGAAATGAAAAAAAGAGGTATTAAAGATATAAAGGAAATATTTATAGCATCACTTAATGGGGAAGGTGAGCTGTTTATACAGATGAAGGAGGGTAAAAAGTGAGAGGCGTTATAGTATCAGTTATTATTGCGGCGGTAATGATTTCGGGGAGTATTTTATATTCTATTGGCATAAGGAAAATTTCAGAGGAACTTGGTTCTATTAATGATGGGATAATGATATGTCTTACTGATGAAAATTATGAAGGAGCAAAAGACGAACTTATAAAGCTTATAGAGTATTTGGAACGTAACAGTACAATGCTTGCCGCAACCGGAAATCATGAAGAATTTAATAAAATAGAAATCAATATTTATGAAATGTCAGGATATATAAACGGCAGACAAAAAACAGACGCTGTTTCAAGGTGTAAAGTTCTTGATTTTTTATTTGAGCATATACCGAAAAATTATGAACTTAAATTGGAAAATATTTTATAAAATTTTATTTTATATGCAACTTTTTTGATGCTTGAAAAGTATTATAAACAGAAAGACAATTTTACAAAAAGACAAAACAAAAGGAGGAATAAAAAATGAAAAAAATAGTACTAATGATTCTTTCCGCAGCTATTATTGTATCGGCATCACCAATTACTATGGCGGAGGAAACACAATCATCACAAATTGAGCAACAGCAGTTGATGCAGCCTATTCTTGAAAGTGTTAAAAGCAGAGTGGAAATACCGGAGGAATGCAGTGAATTTTCAAGTGGTACTTCTGAGCAGTATGGATATACAACATTCAGCTTTTTATGGTATAATGAAGACAGAAGTAAAAGTGTAAGTATTGATTGCGGTGAAGACGGAATAATAACAAGATATTCAATTTCGGGATTTACGGAAGAAAGATTAGAAAATCCGTCAATTCCGACAATATCAACAGATGAAGTAAAAAGTATAGCAGAAGATTTTGTAAATAAAATAAATCCTGATTTTCCGTATGATGTAGTAGTTGAAAGCGAAAACGGAAATCTTTTTGGCGGACAAACTGCATATTTGGCAACGTATGTAAATGGTGTAAAATTTGATGACGGAAATGGAAATATCGGAGTTGACAGAAATACCGGTGCTGTAACAAATTTCAGTCTAAACTATGTACCTTGTGAATTCCCATCTGTTTATAATGCAATAGATAAAGAAACCGCAAAAAAAGCATATAGCGAAAAATTAGGGCTTGAGCTTGTTTACAGAACATATACAGATGAGGACGGAACAGAAACAGCATATCCTGTTTACACACAAAGAAATGATTATGGCAAGTACATAGATGCAATTACAGGTGAGTTAATTAATATAAATAGTTATGGAGAAGCAAATAAAAATTCAGCCAGCGGCGGTGCGACTATGGAAATGATGGCAGACAGCAGTGCCCTTACAGAACAGGAACTTAAAGAGATAGAAAATGTTAAAGGGCTTATACCTAAGGAAGAAGTTGAAAACCTTATAAAAGGAAATGAATATCTTGGTATTCCTGCTGATATGACACCTGACAGCATAACGTTAAGGAAAATGTATAATAAAGACAATGAATATACATATTCAGTATCACTTTCAAATGAAAAAGAATCTGCTTATGCTACAATAAATGCTAAAACAGGAGAAATCCTTTCATATTCGAGATATATTGATTCTGAAAGTGAACCTGAAAGAAAAAATGATGAAATTGTAAAGGCTTTTGCAGGAGAAAAGTTTGATGAGTGTCGTTATGACGAGGAAAGTAAAACTTATCAAAGATATGTAAATGATATTATTGTTGAAAATGATAGTATTTCAGTTCAAACAAAAGATGGAGTGCTTACAAGATACAACATTGCTTATTCACAGTGTGAATTCCCTGGTATTGAAGATGCAATGAGTAAGGAAGACGCCGAAAAAATAATGTTTGACAATACGGAATATAATATTGTGTATAAGCTTGTATATGGAGAAAAAACGAGAAATATAGTTTCAGTGTATAATCACGAAAATGTAAACATTAACCCTTTTACAGGAAAATTTGTTGATTACAGAAATGAAGAAATAAAGCCTAATGAATCAAGTATTGCATATTCTGACATAGATGGTCACTATGCAGAAGAATACATAAAAACTCTTGCTGAGTATGGTATAGGATTTGAGGGTACTGAATTTAGACCTGATGAAAAAATTACACAGAAAGATTTTCTTGGAATTTTATCAACAGTTTATAGCAGTGGTATAATTATTATGAAAAACAATTCAGAACAAGCTGATTATGTTTACTCTATGGCATCAAATCGCAGCATTATTTCACCGGAAGAACGTGATGATGATGCTTATGTGACACGTGACAGTGCAGCAGTATATATGATAAGAGCTATGGGTGCAGAAGAGTATGCAAAGTATGAAGATATATACGTATCACCATTTAAAGATGTAACGGAGCATAAGGGTTATGTAGCACTTTTAAATGCTATGGGAGTTGTAAACGGTGACGGCAATAACAATTTTGACCCTGATAGAGAAATCACAAGGGCAGAAAGTGCTGTAATGATTTATAATTATCTTACAAGATAGGATAATTGTATAAAAACAGGTGTTAAAAGACACCTGTTTTTTGCGTTATCTGATATGGATATAATTTTAATAATATAAAGCTTGAAAAAATGTCGTAAAAGTGATAAAATAAAATGGTATATATACATTATATTGTAGAATGTAATTATATACACTACTATTTATAGAATGAACGGAGTATTAAAATGTTAAGATATTTTACAGCAGGAGAAACACATGGTAAATGCCTTACAGCAATTATAGAAGGTGTTCCGGCAGGTGTGGAAATTAGTATAGATAAAATAAATGAACAGCTTGCACGCCGTCAACAAGGTTATGGCAGAGGCGGACGTATGAAGATAGAAAAGGACAGTGCCCAGATACTTTCAGGAGTAAGGGGAGGTATAACACTCGGCAGTCCGATAGCTATAAAAATTGAAAATAAAGACTGGCAGAATTGGGAAAATATTATGGGTACTGAAACCGCCACTGATGAAAGAAGTGTATCTTGTCCAAGGCCGGGACATGCAGATTTGACAGGCGGTATGAAATATAATCATAAAGATATGAGAAACGTACTCGAAAGAGCAAGTGCCAGAGAAACAGCTGCCAGAGTGGCAGTGGGTGCACTTGTAAGACAAATTCTTGAACCTTTCGGAGTTGAATTTTTAAGCCATGTAAAACGTATAGGTGATGTTGAGGATAACGGTAACATTAATGACAATGGTTTTTTTGAACGTGTGAAAAACTCTCTGGTTTCATTTGGAGACGAGGAAAGTGCTAAGCGTGCCATGGAATATATTGATAATATCAAGGCACAGGGGGAAAGCTGCGGAGGAGTAGTTGAAATAATAGTAAAAGGTGTTCCGGCAGGTTTGGGAAGCTATGTACATTATGACAGAAAACTTGATGCAAATTTAGCGTTTGGCGTTATGAGTGTACAAGCTATAAAGGGCGTTGAAATAGGTATGGGATTTGGTGTAAGTGAGATGCCCGGTTCTCATGTGCATGATGAAATAGTATATGACGGAGAATTTTCAAGACTAACCAACAATGCCGGTGGAATAGAAGGCGGTATGTCAAATGGTGAACCGATAATTATCAGAGCTGCAATGAAACCGATTCCTACTCTTTATAATCCGCTTAAAACTGTTAATATACAGGATAAAACAGAACATAAGGCAACGGTTGAACGTTCAGATGTTTGTGCAGTACCGGCATGTGCTGTTGTGGTTGAGGCAGCTGTGGCATTTGAAATAGCAAAGGCTTTTCTTGAAAAATTCAGCGGCGATTGTATGGCTGATATTAAGAAATATTTTGAAAGTTATATGGAAAGAATAAAAAAATTCTAAACTCTTAATTGGGTAAGACAGGAGAGGTGGTGAGGAATTTTTGACCGAAAATGATATTATAAAAAAATGTAAAGATGGAAATAGAGAAGCATTTAACAGGCTCGTTGAAAAATATCAATCACAGGTGGTAAATATTGCTTATGGTATGCTTTCTGATAAAGAAGATGCTTATGACGCAACGCAGGAAGTTTTTATAAGAGTCTATAAAAATATAGGATCATTTAAGGAAAAATCTTCCTTTTCTACTTGGCTGTACAGAATAACGGCAAATATATGTTCAGACATACTTAGAAAACGCCAAAAAAGCACAAATACTATAAGCATAAATCAAGTGTATGATGATGAAAATAAAGAAATAGACATAAAAGATGAATCACCTATGCCGGAAGAAATGGCAGAAATTACTGAACGTCAACGAGCTGTCAGACAGGCGATATGTGAGCTTAGTGATGAATACAGAGCGGTTATAACTCTTTGTGATATAGAAGGAATGTCATACGATGAAATATCACAGGTGTTAGGACTTCCGTCAGGAACGGTAAAATCAAGGATTAATCGTGCAAGAAATTCTCTTCGAAAAATTCTGAGTAAAAAACGGGAACTTTTTTAGAAAATTATTCGTCTAATATAATGAAAGAAGAAATGAGAGATAGAAAGGGGGAGTGTATATGAATTGTGAATTATTTGCTGAAAAACTTGATAATTATGAAAGTCTTAGCAGTGAAGAGAAAATAGAACTTGCAGAGCATGCTGCAAAATGTGAAAGCTGTGCAAAAGAACTTGATTTCTTTATGAACATTATGGAAACAGCTAAATCTCTCCCTAAAATAGAACCTCCTAAGAATTTTATTAATGATCTTAATGTTCGTATTGATAAGGAAGAAAGAAAACAACGTATTTTACGAAAAATACTGCACAATATAAAATCATACAAGTATCAATATGTTGCTGCGGCGGCTTGTCTTGTGCTTGTCGCCGTTGTAACTTCAAATAGTGGTGATTTTATAAATCCTCAAAAGGATAATAATGATAGCGGTGTTATAAGTGAGCAACGTGTTGACGATAATGGAGTATCAGATGGTAATAATGTATATGACAATGTTATAGCACCTGTAACTGACGAAAATGATAACAGTCAGATTCCGATTGAAACCGGTATAGAAAATAAAACTGAGAAAACAGAAGCTATACCTCAAAATACATCAAAGCCAGATACCAATAGTATGACAAAAATCCAGAGCGAAGTCACACAAAGTACGGTTTCACAGAAGCAGACAACAAAACATAGTGATACAGCTGGTGAAGTTTCTGAGAAAAGTGTAACCAACAGTGAAGAAACTAAAGTAGAAGAAATGTCAAACGCGGCAGCACAAAATTCGGAAAGTGAAGCGTCAGAAAATATTTCAGAACAAAGTGAAGCATTAACTGATATTGATACTTATTCTGTTGATGAGACAAGTATAGCAGCTGTTGATAGCAGAATGGTAATGTCAGAGCCTGTAGAAAATGAGGAAAGTGATTTTGAGACAGAAGATTATTCAATAGTCGGTGAAGGAGAAATTGCAAATGCAAGACATATCAGTGGAGGTAATGGCAAAAAACAGAATGCCATAGGCAAACTGAATGTATCAGCTGATGATATTGATAGAGCTATGGATATAATCTTGTTATACTCTAAAAATGTAAATGGAGATTTGTATTCTGCGGATGCTACTTTTGTTTCAATGATGCTGGCTAACTTTAATTACGAGGGTATCAATTATTCAAATTATATTCCGACTTATGAAGGACAAATAACATTTGAATTAGTAGTAAGCTAACCAAGGTTGTAATGACCTTGGTTTCTTTTATAAAAAAATCCCGGGAATTATATTCCCGGGATTTTTAATTTACTTAACCAAAAATTTTGTCTATTATTCCGAACGAAAGTAATGACATAACAAGTCCTGCTGTCATAACACCAAGAAGTATAAAGAAGAATGATTTTTTAGACTTCAACCCAAGAAGTACAGATAAAAGGCTTCCTGTCCAAGCTCCGGTACCGGGAAGTGGAATAGCAACAAATAGGAATAGTCCCCAGTAACCATATTTTTCAATCTGTGCAGATTTCTTCATTGCTTTCTTTTCAATCCAATCAGGTATTTTGTGAAAATGTTTAGTTTTTTTCATAAATGCAAATATTTTCTCGATAAAGAGAAGAATAAATGGTATTGGAAGCATATTTCCCAGTATAGCGGCTATATATGTTGGTAAAAATTCAGTATTTAAAAATGTTGGTGCAACAAGTATTGAACCTCTAAGTTCAAGTATAGGAATCATAGAAATAATAAATACTATAAATTCCTTTGAAATTTTTCCCGTAAGTCCTGCTACAATCTGTTGAACTAATGAATCCATATAAACTCTCCTTTTTTAAATTATAGAAGATATTATACAACACATTATTGAAAAATGCAAGTAATACTTTATGAACTTAACGTAAAATTAATGTAAAATTTTCGACACCTGTTTATATACTATAAATGTTATAGCAGAAATTATAAAACCTTTAATAAGATTAAATGGAATTGCACCATAAAGTACATAACCTAAAGTATCCTTTATTAGAGGATTAACCTTTCCGCAAAGCTCTATAATTTGTTCCATCGGCATTACATTTGTATAGAAAGGTATAAGTATAAAATAATTTGCAAGACCACCAACGATAGCCATTATAATAGTTCCAAGTATAAGTCCTATAACAGCATTTTTTCTTGTTTTATTGTACTTGTAAATCATTGATGCAGTAAATACCAATGAACCGCCTGCAAGAAAATCAGCAAGTTCACCAACGCCGCCTGAATCAGTACGAAGAAGGTGCAGTGCTGCTTTGATTAATGTAATTATTACACCGGTAACAGGGCCGTATGCAAAACCACCGATAAGTGCCGGAAGATTTGAAAAATCGAATTTCAAAAACGGCGGCATAAACGGAATAGGAAATTCAAGTATTTGCATAAGTACAATTGATATTCCTGAAAGTATACCGACAGAAGCGATAAATTTCGGCGTAAAGCCTTTACGAGTTACAGTTTGTGTGTTATTCATAAGAATACCTCCTGAAAAATATATTTTTGGAATCTTCGGGAGCATATAAAAAGCCCTGCTGTAAAAATATACAGCAGGGCAGAAAATACACAAATAATAATCTTCTTCCATCCGGACTTTAACCGTCGGTTTCGGAGTTTCACCGAATCAGCCCGCACCTGCGGGGTCGTGGACTATACCACCGGTAGGGACTTTCACCCTGCCCTGAAGATACTCTTTATATATTATATACCGATTACTCAAAAAATGCAATATGTTTTTATAAATTTATTGTGTAAGCAAACGTGAAATCAATTTTTCACCGTCAACTATATATGTTATTGCAGAAGGAAGTACGTCAATTACGCTGTGAGAAGGATCACCGCCGTATTCACCGTCAAGAGTCCATTTAATTTTTTCCTCTGATTCAAATTCAAAATGAGAAGATTTTATGATGCTGTAATTTTCTCCGGAGGTTTTACCTGAGACAAGTCCCATAATGACAGCATTAAAGTCAATTAAATTAGCAGGTTTACGAAATAAAAGCATCTCAAACAGTCCGTCGCTTAAATTTGCACCGATAAGTTTGCCGGCACTATGTATGCCTGCTACGGAGGTTGAATTTAAGACCATACATAAAAATACGTTTTGGGTGGTTTCACCGTTATCATGTTTAATTTTGACTTTGTAGGAGGTTAATTGGGAAAGACGTTTTATACCCTCAAGCACATAAGCCATTTGACCGAGGTTGTTTTTTATGTCTTGTGACGTATCATATGGAATGTCTGTAAATGCACCGAATGCGGCAACATAATTAAATGTTTTATCATTAAATTTACCTGAATCACATTTAAAAGGCATTCCTTTTGATGCTATATGTGCGGCTTCAATCATATTTTTAGGTATTTGCAGTGTTGATGCAAAATCATTGGTGGTACCTGAAGGGATATAACCTATGGGACGTCTGTTTGATTCGTCAAAAGTAAGCATACCCTTAGCAGCTTCATTCAAAGTTCCGTCACCGCCTGAAACAACTATTCTATCATAATTATTTCCGTAAATGCTTATGTAGTTGTAAGCATCAAGAGGAGCTTGAGTTGGACGCACTGTAATGTCATAATCTGATTTTGCAAAAATATCTAAAATCTCTGATAGATGTGTTTTAATCATGCCCTTTCCGGCTGTGGGATTGAATACAAAAAGCATCTTTTTCATGGTTAGTATCCTCCGCAATATATTTGTATATATTATATATAATCTTATTCTTTTTGTCAAATTATATGTGCAAAATATAAATTATAATACATATCTAACTTTTGTAGTTAAAACGGTTGCATTTATGTAAAAATGTATGTATAATATATCTTGCTGTGAAGAAATAGGGGGATTTTTTAGATGATTAAAGAAAAGCTTTTTTACAAAAATCTTATTGCGATTACAATACCTATCGCACTGCAAAATTTCATTAGTTTTGCGACAAGTATGATGGATACAATAATGCTTGGAAGAGCTGACAATACGGGTGTGGCACTGTCCGCATCGTCTTTAGCGAACCAACCATTTTTTATTTTATCCCTTGTATGTTTCGGTCTTTCAGGTGCTTCATCTGTTTTAAGTGCACAGTACTGGGGGAAAGGCGATAAAAATTCGATACGATATATATATTCAATTATACTAAAAACCGCTTTTTTAATTTCTCTTTTAATGGCACTTACAGTGCTTATATTCCCTAGGACAATTATGGGATTATATTCAAACAACGAAGCGATTATTGGGGCGGGAATGTCATATTTACGTATAATAGGCTTTGCTTATGTATTGTTTGGACTTAGCAACACAATGATATGCTGTATACGCAGTATAGAACTTGTTAAAATATCGGTTGTTGTAAATATAAGTTCATTTTGTACGAATGTATTTTTAAACTGGGTCCTTATATTCGGTAACTTAGGTGCACCGGCACTTGGAATACAGGGTGCTGCTATTGCCACGCTTATTGCCAGAATTGTGGAATTTGTTATAACGTTTACATATATATTCGTTATAGATAAAAGACTTATGTTTAAACCAAAGCATTTGTTCTTATTTAAAAAGGTATTTGCGGGTGATTTATTTAAGCACGGAACACCGGTATTTCTAAATGAAGTTATATGGTCACTTGGAATAAGTATACAGGCGGCTATTTTAGGGCATATAAACTATGCTTCAGGTGATCCGGTTGCCGCAAACTCAATAGCATCAATGGTTCAGCAGCTTTCTACCGTTGTTATTTTCGGTATAGGTAATGCAGCAGCGGTAATAATAGGAAAATCAATCGGTTCAGGTAATAGAGAACGTGCAAAAGTAGAGGCAAATACACTTAAATATCTTAGTTATATTGTAGGTATTTTTGCTTGCGGTGTAATTTTACTTATGAAAGATGTGGTAATTAATTTTTACACTATACCGCAGGAAACAAAGGAACTTGCAAACCAGCTTATGATAGTAACAGCGTTTATAACTATTTTTGTTTCTGTTTCGGGTATATCTATAGTGGGAATACTTCGAGGCGGAGGAGATACAAGATTTTGTCTTCTTGCAGAAATGTTAGCGTTGTGGTGTGTTGCAATACCCCTTGCACTTACAGGTTCACTTATAGGTTTACCTGTACCGGCAGTATTAATACTTATGAAAATCGATGAACCGATAAAGGCGATTGCGTCTGTTATAAGAATACGAAGCGGTAAGTGGGTTAAAACACTAACGAGAGATTTTAATAAAGGTGATATATGATGAGAAGAATACTTGGTATTGATTACGGAGATGCAAGAGTAGGTGTTGCTGTAAGTGACTTGCTTGGTATAACGGCACAGGGCGTAAAGACAATTAAAAACAGAGGCTATGAAAAACTTATTGATGAGTTAAAAGGTATAATAGATGAATATAGTCCTGAAACAATAGTGCTGGGGTTACCTAAAAATATGGACGGAAGTGAAGGCTTCAGAGCAGACGCAACATATGAATTTGCGGAAAAACTAAAAGAGGTATATAACGGAAACATAGAGTTTTACGATGAGCGTCTTTCATCTGTCGGTGCAGCGAGATTCTTAAATGAAACAAATACCAGAGGAAAAGACAGAAAAAAGGTGCTTGATACTGTTGCGGCATGTATAATTTTGGAAGGATATATGACATTGCATAAAAATAAATAATTGACTTTTAGTTGTGAGTATATTACAATATAAATAATCAATGTAGAAAGGAATAAAATAAAATGGAGAACAACATAATAATGCTTGAAGATGAACACGGCTGCATGATTGAATTTGAAACGATAGATGTATTTGAATTTAACGGTGCAACATATTTTGCATTACTTGAAGTAATGCCGGAAGGTCAGGAAACTGATGAGGTTCTTATTATGAAGGTTGACGGTGATGTTGAATCTGAAGAAGCAGAACTGATAATGGTTGATGATGAAAGTGAGCTTGAAGCTGCATTTAACGAATTTCTAAGACGTGATGAAGAAGCAGCAGAATAATGAGTTTTGTGGCTATGCATGTCGAATGTAAAATTTTTTTAAGAAAAACTAATATTAACTATTGAATTTTGCAGATGATTATGCTATAATGATTACAGAAAATAAAAGAGCAAATTACCCTGAGATTTCGCGTGAAAAAGTCTTTTTTTTACCAACACTTCTTAAAAGGGATGCTAACTCCGAAAGCGGCATATACGCCTCCTTTCCTTCAGGAATGCCAGTGGACATATAAAGCAATTGGGAAGCGACCCACCTGCATGAGCAGGTAGAAACTCGACTTTGTATAACGGTTATTTTGGGGTTTTTTTATGCAAAAAAATGGCTGTATGTTTTTACATACAGCCATTTTTCATAATTTTTATATATGAAATTTTTTTGATAGTGTAAGCCATAATTCTTTACCGTCATAAAGCACCAAAGTTATAAAGGATATTACGCTTATTGCAATACAAATTACAGAAGGAATTAAAACTTTTGTTATGCCTGTAAGACACAATATAAAAGGTGCAAGTCCGAAAAATATACATATTACAAATGAGAATATATAGTCATGTATGTGTATTTTAAGTATTTTTGTTGCGATAAATAATCCAAGCATAGCCCATGAAAATATTATTGGTATTACATAGTCCACTGACCAACCGTTACATCCTGTAAAATAGTCCCATACAAGACATAAAATTGATATGATAACTGCTTCTGCGGCAATATTCTGTGCAATCACCTTTCTTTTTTTTATACATACATTTGCCGTAATCCAAAAACATATTACACCGAATAATACAAAAAATGACCAATGTCCAGTTTGAGGTAAGAGAATATTAACCGCAATACTGATAACGGAAATAGAGGATGTTACAAGTATTGCAAATTTTATAATTTTTTCGTATTTCTTAAAAATAGATTGTACAGCAGGAAATTCATTGGATTCAGGTGTTCCTGTAAGAGTGTGCTGGCATAGCGGACAATGTTCAAATTCACCGCGTACATCTACATTACATTTTTCACAATGTTTCATATTATCACCGCCTTAATAATTATCGTAATTAACATTCGATGTAATCTCAACATCAATGCCTCTTGATGTAAGTTCTCTGAAAAATCTCATTTCAATATCTGAGCTAACAAAGAGTGATGTAAATCCAAGTGACAATGTATCGCCGCAGGAGCATGAGCAAAGCTGAAGTTTATCGGTACTGATACACACGTCAAATCTTTCTATATATTTCATAAGTTCATCAGGCATTTTTGCAATTCCGATATTTGATAAAGTAGCTGTGACTGCTTTTCCTGACATTCTGTATGCCATTCTTAAAAATATGTCCTTTACCGCAAGAGGAATGAGTCTTGTAATGACGTTTCTTTCCACATAAGAGTAGGTATCTATGGTGCTTAAAAGTTTTTCGGCTTTCAGCTTGTCCTTTAATTGATTATTCATTACTTCTGCGATAGTACTAAAATCTTCACCGTGTTTTGCAATATCATACTTTATATAAGTAAGACAGAAAAAGTTTCTTGCAGAAACAGAGGGGAAGAAGTTTCTCAAATTTACAGGTATAAGTATTGTAACAGGTTTTTTACCCTTTGCTCTTATAGGTATTTCCGAAATAATTGATTTTACCAAAACAGCTGCAAGAAATGCTGTTAATGTAACACCGTATTTATGAGCTTCTTCAATACATTGTTTAACGCTTACAGTACCTATAATTACTTTGAGCCTGCTGTCAAAAAAACGTCTGCCTGTTATTTTATATGCAGTTTTATTTTTTTCTTGTTTAAGAGATATTTTTCCTGAATAGTATTTTGAAAAACTATCGTCGCTTTTTTGTGAGTTTGACGCATCGTAATCAGTTTCGTATTCCTTTGTATTTTCAGCGTATGACAGATATTTTGAAACAAGAGTACGTAGAAAATTCATTGCGCCTGTACCATCTGTAAGTACATGAAATACTTCAAGATTAATTCTGTTTTTATAGTATGTTACTTCAAAAAGCAGACGATGATTATTTTTTTCATATATAAGAGAACAAGGACTTTTATATTCCTCGCATACAATAGGTTTAATATCTGAGTTTTCAAGGTAATACCAAAAAAATCCACGTCTTAATATACTTTTAAATATTGTAAATTCTTCTAAAGTTTCTTCAGTTGCTTTTTGCAGAAGATTCTTATCTACACTTTTTTTCAAAACACAGGAAAAACGAAAAACCTGTGTATCTTTTTTTGATTGTGCCGCAGGAAATATTTTTGCGGCATTATCAAGTTTATTCCATTCGTTGTTCATGGTAAAATCCTCTCGTTGTTAGTGTTTTATAGTATTATAGCATACTTTGTATTTAATAAAAAGGCTTTTCGACAAAGGTTATCAAAATTTAACAAAGGAATTTTATTTGTATTTGTTGAAATATATAAATGGAAAAAATTTACATAGAGGTGAAGGATATGGAGCTATTTGTTTTAGGTAAGTACAGAACTCTCGTGGTGAAAATATACGGTGAGTTAGACCATCACAAAGCAGATTCTGTCAGAAAAGCGATTGACAGGGAAATAAAAAGGTGCGGCGTAATAAATATAGCATTTGATTTTTCAAATGTAACGTTTATGGATTCGTCGGGAATAGGTGTGATAATGGGAAGGTATAAAATAGCAAAATCACTGGGAGGAAGTACGGTAATTTACGGTGCAAATGAAAGTGTACAAAGGATAATAGATATGTCTGGTATTACAAACATAGTAACGGTATCAGACAGTCTTGAAAACGGACTAAAGGAGGCAGCGGCTAATGTATAAAAACAGTATGAAAATAGAATTTCTAAATATATCTGATAATGAAAGATTTGCAAGATGTGTAGCAGCCGCATTTGTATTAGAACTTGATCCAACAATGGACCAACTGTCTGAAATAAAGACAGCAATTTCAGAGGCAGTAACTAACGCTATTATACATGGATATGAGGACAGAGAAGGAATTATAACTATCGAAGGAAACATATATGATGATACAGTGGAATTTATAGTTACGGATAACGGAGTAGGAATACCTGATATAAGCCGTGCAAGAGAGCCACTGTTTACAGGAAAGCCTGAGCTTGAAAGATCGGGAATGGGATTTACTATTATGGAAACATTTATGGACAGCATGGAGGTGGAAAGTTTTGTTGGAAAAGGTACAAGAATTACTATGCGTAAACGCTTAAATAAGGTGGATAAAAGTGAAGGATAATACTGCATTACTTGAGCGTGTACGTGAGGGGGACAAGCAGGCACAAAGTATTATGGTTGAAGAAAATATGGGGCTTGTATACAGCATTGTAAAGCGTTTTACAAACAGGGGATATGAAGCAGAAGATTTGGTGCAGATAGGAGCAATAGGTCTTATTAAAGCAGTGCAGAAATTTAACCCTGAATTTAACGTACAATTTTCGACTTATGCTGTACCTATGATTACAGGTGAAATAAAGAGATTTATGCGTGATGACGGAGCTGTTAAAGTGAGCAGGACGTTAAAGGAAAATGCAATGAAAGGACGAAGAAGTGAAGAAATATTGCGTATAAGACTTAATCGTCAGCCGACAATAAAGGAAATATCTGATGAATGCGGAATAGATTGTGAAAGTCTTATTGAAGCTTTTGAGGCAACAGTACCGCCGGAAAGTATCTATGAGAGTGTGTATGACAATGGTGAAAAGGAGATACAGCTTGTGGATATGATTGACGGAGGTACTATCGAAGATGGAATTATTAATAAAGTTCTTGTAAACGATATATTAAAAAAATTAAAAAAACGTGAAAGAGAGGTCTTGCTTTTAAGATATTTCAGAGGAAAAACACAGTCTGAAATAGCTTCGATGATTGGTGTGTCACAGGTACAAATTTCGAGAATAGAAAAAAAGGCTATCGAAAAAATCAGAGTGGATATGCCGTAAAAAAATCCCGATACTTAAATTGTATCGGGATTTTCTGTATTATTAATTTGGTAAGGTGTTGCCATAGAAAGAGGTTTAAAATCATCAGCCATTATAAATGCTTTGATTGAAGACGCATTTTCTTCAGGAGTAATGTTGCATGTGTTTTGAGAAATATCAATTTGTGCAATACCGATTAAAACACCATTTTCATCATATTGTGCTGTATATAAATACTTTGCCTCAGTAACATCGTCGGGTATTTGGAAAGTGATTGTAACTGAACCGTTTTCTTCCTTTTCTATAGATGAAGAACATGGCATAGTAGGTGTTGGTGAGTTGTCCGGATCGGTAGATGGAGTTGGCGTAGGAGTAACATCTAAGTAAATAGGAATATATTTCTGGACACCGCTGTTAATATCTTCGCTATACTCTATATTAAGCTCATTATCAATTACTTTCAGTCCCCATATATAAGTTTTTGATACATCCGGTGTTTCAGGTTCGTATTCAAATACTTCTTCTGCTGTATTTGCAGCGTCGTCGTATCTATATACTTTGTTTGGAGAATTAAAATAAAGCTCATTATTAAAGCTTATTAGAGAACTTAATTGACCGACGTAAAATGATAGAGGTTTACCCCATGGTTTCCATGTAAAGTAGGAAGAATTATTGTATACTGATGTTATGGTATTGTTATTCAAGTCTACAACTGCAAGATTATTTTGCCCAGTAAATATATCAAAATTTGAGAAGACATAAAATTTTCCGTTTTTAGGAATAATGTTACCGGAAATTTGTCTTGCAATAGAATCACTGTAAGCTGTACTGTCTGAAACCTCAACAGGTGTCTGTCCGTCCCATTTATAATCATTCCATGCTGAAGTGGATTCATTTCCTGAAGATATAAGTTCATCATCGTTTAAAATGAAGAAGTCACGACATATTTCAGTTGAAAATGGAATATATGAGTCTTCATATATAGGATCATCGGAGGTAAGGTCTATGTTATACCATTCACCGTTTATTTTGACTTTGTTCCATATATGATTATTTTCATCACTGGGGACAGTTACACAGTCAATACCTATATTGTCCATAACATATTTGAATAGATATGTATATCCCTGGCAAACACCTGTTTTTTGAAGCACCATTGTATCAAGGGTTCTGCTTTCATATGTAGTGTCATAGCTGTAATTATTAACAATATAATCATGAACAACAAGTATTTTTTCAAAATCACTCATATCGTCAGATAACAGTGATTTTATATTTTCAAGTTCATTTGTAATTTGATTTTGTGCCTCTTTTATATAGCTCTCGGATAGATATTCAGGAAATATATTTGTGACTGTATCTTGCTCAAGTGAAATTTGACAGCCGCTTAGGTAGAAAAGTTCAGGGTGCTCCTGCTGTATTGAGGCAGATATAAAATAATTCCATAGTTCACTAAAACGAATTATTTTAATATTGTATGACGTTACATCAATCTGTGTATTCATATCAATCATTTCTGATACGACATGATTTACAAATTCTATTTCATTTTCATCGGGTAATGAAATATTGCTAAATAGAGATATATCGGAATTAAACATATCATTATTATAATAATATGTTTTATATTCGTTATTCGCATATGCAAAAGAAGTAATATAAATTGCAATTATGACGAATAATATTGTAATTTTTTTTGAAATTTTCATGGATACACGCTCCTTAAAATTTTTATAATTCTATTATGAATCATAAGAAATTATAATCCATTTTATTCATTATGTCAATAAAGTTACAAAAATTGATATTTTTTTCCATCATGATAAAAAATAGATTAACTAAAGTAAGTATATTTATACAAACTGACGTAGTGTACGGTAAAATAAAATTTTAGTCTTGACAAACATTTTATGCTATGCTACAATAATTGACAGAGCAAAGGTGTTTCTATCCCCAATGGGAGAGGAGCACCTTTTTTGGTTTAGCAGGATATTAAAAGTGTATGAAAGGAATATTACTATGATGACGAAGCAGGATATTTTAGAACTTGTTGATGAAGAGGATGTCCGTTTTATACGTTTACAGTTTACTGATATGCTCGGAACTATGAGAAATATGGCGATTACAAGGTCAAAACTTGAGGACGCACTTGATAATCAATGTATGTTCGACGGTTCATCAATTAAAGGGTTTGTAAGTGTTGAAGAAAGTGATTTGTACCTGCATCCGGATCTTGATACATTTGCTATATTTCCGTGGCGTCCGCACAACGGCAAAGTAGCAAGACTTATTTGTGATGTTTACACTCCGGACGGAAAAAGACTTGAAAGTGATCCAAGATATATTTTGCAGAATGTAGTTAAAGAAGCAGAGGGAATGGGTTATTCTTTTAAAGTGGGCCCGGAATGTGAGTTTTTCTTGTTTAACACAGATGAAAGAGGAATGGTAATTCTTGAACCTCATGACAATGCTGGATATTTTGATTTAGCACCTCTTGACAACGGCGAAAACTGCAGAAGGGATATATGTCTTACCCTTGAAGAAATGGGCTATGAAATTGAGGCTTCTCATCATGAAATGGCACCGGGTCAGCATGAAATAACATTTAAGTACGATGATGCACTAAAAACTGCGGATAGAATAGTTACATTTAAAACGGTAGTTAAAACAATAGCAAAACGCAACGGACTTCATGCAACATTTATGCCAAAACCAATTCAGGGAAAAAGCGGTTCGGGAATGCACCTTACGATGTCACTGTTTAAGGACGGTAAAAATATATTCTATGACGGAAATGCAAATTGCAAGCTTTCCGAAATTGCAAGAAGTTTTACAGCGGGAATTTTAAAATATACTCCGGATATGGCATGTTTGACAAATCCAACGGTAAATTCATATAAAAGATTTATTCCCGGATATGAGGCACCATGTTATATTTCGTGGTCTGAAAGAAACAGAAGTTTATTAATTCGTGTTCCTGCAACTAAAAAGGAAGGTGACGCAAGAGTTGAGCTTCGTTCTCCTGATCCTACGGCAAACCCTTACCTTGCTATTGCCGCATGTTTAAAAGCTGGACTCTTGGGAATAAAAGAAAATGAGACACTTCCTCCAAGCATTGATGTTAATATTTACAATCTTTCTGAAAAGGAACGTGAATCATTAGGTGTGAAGAGTCTTCCGATAAGCTTAAATGAAGCGGTAAGAATCGGAAGAAAGTCTAAGTTTTTAAATGACCTTTTGGGTGATAATCTTGCTGAAAGTTATTTTAAAGCAAAGGAACAGGAATATGGTGAATATCGTCAGACTATAAATCAATGGGAGATAGAAAAATACTTAATAGCATATTAAGATATGGGTAATCCCATTAAAGGAGGGTTTGACGATGGAACGAGTGGTACTGGCGTTCTCAAAAGATGAAACTGCCGAAAAAATAAGAAGAATGCTTGACGGCAGCGGATATGAGGTATATGCTGTGTGTCGTTCAAAAGCTGAACTGCTTCGTTCTGTCGCAGATATTGATGATGTGCTTATCATCATGGGGTATAAACTTCCTGATGGAGTGGTTGACGATGTGTTTGAGGATTTAAGAGAAGGTCAAAAAATACTGTCGATTGTAAAGCCGGAAAGAGAAAGCGAAATATATAATGAGGATATATTTGTTGTAACATTACCGCTAAACAGGCAGTTATTGATAAAATCAATAGAAACATTTGTCGGAATAATTGAACGTCAGAAGCACAGAGTAAAAAGAACACCTGAGGAAGTTAAAATCATTAATGACGCAAAGGCGTATCTTATGGAAAAGCACATGATGACTGAAGAAAAAGCACACAGATTTATTCAGAAACGAAGTATGGATACAGGTTCTAAGTTTATTGATACGGCAAGAGCGATTTTAAATATATAATATGGAGTTGGTATAATGCAGACATTTAAATTTTCAAAGATGCACGGAGCAGGTAATGATTATATTTACGTAAATTGCTTTGAAGAAAGCATTGAAGACATTAATGAAACGGCGGCAAAGGTTAGTGACAGACATTTCGGTATAGGTTCCGACGGACTTGTTTTGATATGCCCGTCGAAGGTTGCAGATTTTAGAATGGATATGTATAACAGTGACGGTACACAGGCTGAAATGTGCGGTAATGCAACAAGATGCGTAGGTAAGTATGTATATGACCGTGGACTTACTGATAAAACTCAGGTAACACTTGAAACACTTGCCGGTATAAAAATTCTTGATTTGAATGTTAAAGAAGGTAAGGTTGAGAGTGTGTGCGTAAATATGGGAAGTCCTGAGCTTAAATCTAAAAACATACCTATAAATTCTAAGCTTGAAAGATTTGTTGATGAACCTGTTTTGGTTAACGGCAGGGAATACAAGGTTACAGGTGTGTCTATGGGTAATCCTCATGCTGTTACGTTTATAGATGATACAGATAGTTTAGAGATTGAAAAAATTGGCCCGAAGTTTGAAAATCATACGATGTTCCCTAAAAGAATAAATACAGAGTTTGCACAGATTGTAGACAGAAATACAATTAAAATGCGAGTGTGGGAACGTGGTGCAGGAGAAACTCTTGCCTGCGGAACTGGAGCATGTGCAACACTTGTAGCAGCTGTACTTAATGGTTTAACAGATGATGAAGCTGACCTAATACTTTTAGGCGGTACACTTCATATACGCTGGGACAGAGAAGAAAACAAAGTTTATATGACAGGTCCGGCACAGTTTGTTTTTGACGGAGTAATATCTCTTTAAAATAAATATAAATATTGAAAGGATAAATATAAAATGGCAAAGATTAATGATAACTATTTAAAACTTCCGGGAAGTTACTTGTTTTCAACGGTAGCAAGAAAAACTAATGAATATATGTCAGCTAATCCTGACAAGGAAGTCATTAAAATGAGTATAGGTGATGTTACAAAACCTCTTGCACCGGCTGTAATTAAAGCTATGCACAGTGCAGTTGACGAAATGGGAACCGCTGAAGGTTTTCACGGCTATGGACCTGAACAGGGATATGATTTTTTAAGAAACAAGATTGTTGAAAAAGATTATAAGGCAAGAGGCGTTGATATATTGCCTGATGAAATTTTTGTTTCAGATGGTGCTAAATCCGACTGCGGAAATATAGGCGATATTTTTTCGGTAGATAATAAAGTTGCAGTATGTGACCCTGTATATCCTGTGTATGTTGACACAAATGCAATGGCAGGAAGAGCCGGTGACTTTTTAGATGAGCATTGGACAAACCTTGTTTATATGCCGTGCTTAGAAGAAAACGGATTTTTGCCGCAAATTCCTAAGGAAAAGGTTGATATAATCTATTTGTGTTTCCCTAACAATCCAACAGGTGTTGCAGCAACTCGTGAACAGCTTAAACCTTGGATTGAATACGCAAAAAAGAATGGTTCTGTTATTTTGTATGACAGTGCATACGAAGCGTTTATTACAGATCCTAACGTACCTCACAGCATATATGAAATTGAGGGTGCAAAGGAAGTGGCAATAGAGTTTAGAAGTTTTTCAAAGACAGCAGGTTTTACAGGAACAAGATGTGCATATACGGTAGTACCTCACGAATTAAAGATTGACGGAACGGAGCTTAATGGTTTGTGGAACAGAAGACAGTGTACAAAGTTTAACGGAGTACCGTATATCATCCAAAAGGCTGCAGAGGCTGTTTACAGCGAAGAAGGACAAAAACAGACAAAGGAAGCTATTGAGTATTATCTTGAAAATGCAAAGATAATAAGAGAATCACTTACAGAAGCTGGATTTACAGTGTATGGCGGTGAAAATGCTCCTTACATTTGGGCAAAAACACCTAACGGCATGAAATCGTGGGAATTTTTTGATAAGCTTTTAGAGGAAGCAAACGTAGTTACAACACCTGGTTCAGGTTTTGGACCAAGCGGTGAGGGATATGTAAGGCTTACTGCATTTTCAACTAAGGAAAATACTATAAAAGCTATGGAGAAAATAAAGGCAATTTTGTAACTTTTTCCATAGACAAAATATAAAAACTATGTTATAATTATTAGCATAAGATAACAAAATAATTAGAAGAAGCAAAGGCGCTTTAATCTGTACATACTTTTTTGGTATGTATTGATTGAAGCGTCTTTTTTGATGCTGAAGACGGAAAGGATTGAGAAAGAATGGAGTATAACGGACTACCTGAGAAACAGGGACTTTACGACCCACAGTTTGAGCATGATGCCTGCGGTATAGGTTTTATTGCAAACATAAAGGGTAAGACATCCCACGGTATTATTAATCAGGCTATACAAATTTTAAAGAATTTGGCACACAGAGGCGGTGTCGGAAGTGAAGTGGATACAGGTGACGGTGCCGGTATTCTTATTCAGATGCCCCATGAATTTATGAAAAAGGTGTGCAAAAATGAGGGGATGAAACTTCCTAAAAAAGGTGATTACGGCGTTGGTATGTTGTTTTTGTCGCCAGATGAGGATACAAGAAGTGAAAGCCTTGAAAAACTATATTCAATAATTGAATCAGAGGGACAAAAACTTATCGGTGTAAGAGAAGTGCCGGTTTATGATGTGTGTATAGGTAATTCTGCAAGGGAAGCAATGCCACATATAGTGCAGGTATTTATCGGTAAGGGCGATAGCAGTCTTGACAGTGATTCATTTGAAAGAAAGCTTTATATTATAGGTAAACTTGCAGAAAAGGAAATAAGAAAAAGCGGTCTTGATCATTATTTCTATTTTGCATCACTGTCAGCAAGAACTTTAGTTTATAAAGGTATGCTTACACCTGACCAGGTAAACGAGTTTTATCTTGATTTAAAGGATGTTGATATGGAAACGGCTATTGCACTTGTACATTCACGTTTTTCAACTAACACATTCCCGTCATGGGAAAGAGCACATCCTAACAGATATATCATTCATAACGGTGAGATTAACACAATCAGAGGTAATGTAAACTGGGTTAAGGCAAGGGAAAGAATGTTTGCTACACCTGAGTTTGAGGGTGATATGGATAAAATTCTGCCTGTAATTAACGAAGACGGTTCGGACTCAGCTATGCTTGACAATTACCTTCAATTTTTACATCTGTCAGGATTTTCACTTCCAAGGGCTGTTATGATGACAATTCCTGAACCTTGGGAAAATAATGACGAGATGGATTCTGATATGAAGGCATTTTATGAATATCACTCATGTATAACAGAGCCATGGGACGGTCCGGCAGCAGTTGCTTTTACAGACGGACGATATGTAGGTGCAACACTTGACAGAAACGGATTGCGTCCGGCGCGTTATTATTTAACATCTGATGATATGATTATTCTTTCTTCAGAAGTAGGTGTTACAGATGTAGACGAATCTTCAATCATAAAGAAAGAGCGTCTTCACCCCGGTAAGATGCTTCTTATAGACACTGAAAAGGGACAGATTATTTCAGACGAAGAAATTAAAAAGTACGAAGCAAAACATAAGCCGTACGGGGAATGGGTTAAAAAGACACTTGTTGATATTGACAATCTTCCTGCAAAAACAGGGAAAAAAGGCGATACATGGCATGACCTTGTACAGAAAATGAAAGATAGTGCCAAAGGTAATATAAATGAGCATCTATTAATGAAGAACTTTATGGTTCTTGAAAATATGTTTGTAAACAGAGAAAACAGCGAGGATACTCTCCCTCTTATAACACGTCAAAAGGCATTTGGTTACACATGGGAAGACGTTAATTCAACAATTAAAGCTATGGTTGAAAAGGCAGACGACCCAATCGGAGCGATGGGTACGGATATTCCTATTGCAGTTCTGTCTGAAAAACCACAGCTTTTATACAGCTATTTTAAACAGCTTTTTGCTCAGGTTACAAATCCGCCTATTGACGCTATAAGAGAACAGATAGTAACATCAACATATACATTTTTCGGCTGTGAACAAAATCTTTTAACATCATCAGAGTTAAACTGCCGAAAGGTAAGAGCTTTAAGCCCTATTTTAACAAATGAAGAACTTGAAAAGCTGCGTAACATTGATCTTGAGGGATTTAAGTCAATTACGATTCCGTCATTGTTTAATAAAAACAGAGTAAATGATATGGAAGCAGCGCTTGAAACTATTTTTGAAGCTGCTGATATTGCTATTGAGAACGGATACAATATAATAATACTTTCAGATAAAGGTATCAGTCAGGATAAAGCACCGATTCCGGCACTTTTAGCTGCGTCAGGTCTTCATCATCACCTTATAAGAAAAGGAACAAGAATGAAGGTTTCTATTGTGCTTGAGTCAGGTGAACCAAGGGAAGTACATCATTTTGCTTGTCTTATAGGTTACGGTGTAAACGGTGTTAATCCGTATATGGCATATGAAGCAATTAAAGAACTTTCAGATAATAAGCTTATTGAATACAGCTATGAAGAAGGAGTCAAGCGTTTTAACAAAGCAGCGACAAAGAGTATTGTAAAAGTAATGTCAAAAATGGGTATATCAACAATACAGTCATACCAAGGTGCACAAATTTTTGAAGCACTTGGTATATCAAGCAGTGTTGTTGAAAAATACTTTACAGGTACAACCACAAGAATAGGCGGTATGGGTATGGAGCATATCCAAAAAGAAGTATTATTAAGACACGCTGAGGCATTTGATAAGGTTTTAGGCAAAAAAGCACTAAAGACCGGTGGTGATTACAAGTGGAGAGCAAACGGAGAATACCACATGTTTAATCCTGAGTCAATTTATAAACTTCAAATGGCATGTCGTACAGGTAATTATAAGCTATACAAAGAATATGCAAAGGAAATGGATGAGCATCAAGAACATCAATGTACTATAAGAGGTATGCTTGATATAAAGACGATAGATAAGCCTATTGCAATAGAACAGGTTGAAAGTGTTGAAAGCATAGTTAAGCGTTTTAAAACAGGTGCTATGTCATACGGTTCAATTTCGCAGGAGGCACATGAGTGCTTGGCAATAGCTATGAATCGTCTTGGAGGTAAGTCAAACAGCGGTGAAGGCGGAGAAAATCCGGAAAGATATATTGTTGATGAAAACGGAGACAGCCGCTCAAGTGCAATAAAGCAGGTGGCGTCAGGTCGTTTCGGTGTTCATATCCACTATTTGCAAAATGCAAAGGAAATACAAATTAAGATGGCACAGGGTGCTAAACCGGGTGAAGGCGGTCATCTTCCCGGCGGTAAGGTTTATCCGTGGATTGCAAAGGCAAGACATTCAACGCCGGGTGTTGGTCTTATTTCACCACCTCCTCATCACGATATTTATTCAATCGAGGATTTGGCACAGCTTATACATGACCTTAAAAATGCAAACCGTGACGCAAGGGTAACAGTTAAGCTTGTTTCAGAAGCCGGAGTCGGAACTATTGCAGTAGGTGTTGCAAAGGGCAGAGCAGATGTTATTTTAGTATCAGGCTATGACGGCGGAACAGGTGCGGCTCCGAGAACAAGTGTACGTCACGCAGGACTTCCATGGGAGCTTGGCGTTGCAGAAACTCATCAGGCACTTTTGATGAACAATCTTAGAAACAGAGTTGTAGTAGAAACGGACGGTAAGCTGTTGACAGGACGTGATGTAGCAGTTGCGGCACTTTTGGGTGCAGAGGAATTTGGATTTGCAACAGGTCCGCTTATTGCAATCGGATGTGTAATGATGCGTGTATGTAATCTTGATACTTGCCCTGTCGGTGTTGCTACTCAAAACCCTAAACTAAGAAAGCGTTTTTGCGGCAGACCTGAATATGTTGAAAACTTTATGAGGTTTATTGCTCAGGATTTAAGAGAGTGGATGGCTAAAATAGGCGTTAAGACTGTTGACGAAATGATTGGTCATGTTGAAAGACTAAGTCAGAAAAAGGTTCATGATAACTGGAAAGCAAAGGAAGTTGACCTGTCATCGCTTCTTTATCAGCCGAAAATTTGCTCAAACGATTATGAGAGATACCATAATGAAATGCAGGATCATGAGCTTTATAAAACTCTTGATATGAATACACTTTTAAAACTTTGTCAGCCGGCTATAAAAGACGGAAAGAAGATAGAAGCAAAGCTTGAAATTACAAATATAAACCGTGTAACAGGAACAATTCTTTCATCTGAAATCGCAAGAAATCACGGAGAAGAAGGACTTAGTGATGACACTATAAAGCTAAACTTTGTGGGAAGTGCTGGACAAAGTTTCGGTGCGTTCTTAGCACCGGGTGTTACTATGAAGCTTGAAGGTGACAGTAATGACTATATCGGAAAAGGCTTGTCAGGCGGTAAGATAATAGTTGTTCCGAATAAGAACGCTAAATTTAATCCAAGTGAAAATGTAATTATCGGTAATGTTGCATTTTATGGAGCTGTTAAAGGTGAAGCGTATATTCGCGGTATTGCCGGTGAGCGTTTCTGTGTAAGAAATTCAGGTATGACGGCAGTTGTTGAGGGTATTGGCGATCATGGCTGTGAATATATGACAGGCGGATATGTGGCAGTACTTGGAAAAACAGGCAGAAACTTTGCGGCAGGTATGTCCGGCGGTATTGCGTATGTATATGACGCAGACGGAGATTTTGAGAAAAACTGCAATAAAGAACTTGTTGGATTTGAAAAGCTTTCCGAAAAGGATTGTGATAAGCTAAATACAATGCTACAAAACCATGTTAAATATACTGATAGTGATGTGGCAAAGAGAATTTTGGAAAACTGGAAAGATGAAAGTCAAAAGTTTGTGAAGGTAATACCAAATGATTACAAGAAGGTAATCACTGTTCTTGAAGAAGAACTTGAAAAGGGAACAGATAAAGATGAAGCTATGCTTATCGCATTTGAAAATGTAACAGGCAAAAAGGTAGAAATTGCGTAAAGGAGGAATAGAATAATGGGAAAACCAACAGGATTTTTGGAATATGAAAGACAACTTCCCGAGGATAGACCTCCGAAGGAAAGAATGAAAGATTGGAATGAATTTCATACACATTTTGACCTTGAGAAGCTAAAATTACAGGGAGCAAGGTGTATGGACTGCGGAATACCTTTCTGTCATGCAGGTAAGCAGATAGGAAGAACATCAATAGGCTGTCCTTTAAATAACCTCATACCGGAATGGAATGACCTTGTATATAGAGGTGATATTGAGGAAGCGTACAGACGTTTGTCCCTTACAAATAACTTCCCTGAATTTACAGGAAGAGTATGTCCGGCACTTTGTGAGGGTTCATGTACACTTGGTATGCACGATCCGGCAGTTACGATAAAAAATATTGAATGTCACATTATAGATACGATGTTTGAGGAAGGAAAAGTAACTCCGAAACTTCCTGAAAAGTCAACTGAAAAACGTGTGGCAGTTATCGGAAGCGGCCCAGCGGGGTTGGCATGTGCTGATCAATTAAATCAAATGGGACACAGAGTAACTGTTTTTGAAAGGGCTGACAGAGCAGGCGGACTTTTAATGTACGGTATTCCTAATATGAAGCTTGATAAAAGAATTGTCCAAAGGCGTATTGAGCTTATGGAAAAGGAAGGCGTGACATTTAAACTAAATACGGAAGTTGGTAAAAATTATCCGTCAGTTAATTTAGTAAATGAATTTGATGCTGTTGTTCTGTGCTGCGGCTCAACAAGACCGAGAATGTTAAGTGTAGACGGAAGTGACCTTAAAGGTGTACACTATGCGGTAGATTTTCTGGCAGCAAATACAAAAAGTCTGCTTGACTCTAACTTTGAAGACAGAGCGTATATTAATACTGAAGGTAAGAATGTCATAGTTGTAGGCGGCGGTGATACAGGTACTGACTGTGTGGCAACTTCAATAAGACACGGCTGCAAAAGTGTGGTACAGCTTGAAATAATGCCTGAACTTTCAGAGGAAAGACTTCCTAATAATCCGTGGCCGGAGTGGCCGAGAGTTAAGAAAACTGACTATGGTCAGGAGGAGGCTATCGAGCTTTACGGCAAAGATCCAAGAGAGTATCTTACAACTGTTACTAAAATTGAAGGTGATGATTTAGGACAGGTAAAAGCTGTGCATACTGTTGAGGTTGATTGGTCAACAGGTGCACCAGTTCCTGTAAAAGGAACAGAGAAAGTAAGGGATTGTGATATTGTTCTTGTAGCTATGGGATTCTTAGGTCCTGAACAGGAACTTTTAAAACAACTTACACTTGATACTGACGTAAGAAGCAACATTTTAGCCGACGAGTCAGATTTTAGAACAAGTCTTAGAGGTGTATTTGCAGCAGGTGACTGCCGCAGAGGTCAAAGTCTTGTTGTTTGGGCGATTCGTGAAGGACGTCAGGCAGCAGAAGCTGTAAATAAATATTTGATGAAATAGTGAAAAGCCGAGAGAAAATTCTCTCGGCTTTTTAAAGTAGTGATATAACAAAATATATAATGCCGGCTATAGCTGATGCTAATATACCAAATAATATTACAGGGCCGGCAACAGTAAATATTTTAGCTCCGGTACCAAGTACAGGACCTTCTGTTTTAGCATCTAAAGCGGGAGATACAACGGAATTTGCAAAACCTGTTATAGGAACTATTGTTCCTGCACCGGCAAACTTTGCAATTTTCGGGTAAATGTCAAGTCCCGTTAAAAGAGCACTTGTAAAAATAAGTATAATTGAAGTCCATGCGGCGGCGTCATCAGCACTTAAACCATAGCTTTTTAGTATATTAAGAATAATTTGACCTATAACACATATTATACCGCCCACAAAAAATGCTTTAGTGCAGTTTAAAAATGCCTTAGACTTGGGTGTTTTTGTTTTGACATATTCGTTATATTCTTTATTTGTCATGTTGTTTTTCATAAATTTACACTCCTTTTTATTTAGATTTTCCGTTAAAATGAAAAATATTCTTTGTGAATAAAAAATTAATTTTACATAAATTTGTATACTATGTGTTGAATTTTTCTGTATTTTGATATATACTTATAGGGTGGAGTTTTATGCGAAAGGAACATGGTAATGTTTGGGTATATAACTATATGTAAAGAAAACATTAGCAAAGATGGGTATAATACCTTTAAATCTTATTACTGTGGTATTTGCAAAGCGACAGGAAAACGATGTTCACAGTCTGCAAGACTTGGGCTAAGTTATGATATGACATTTCTTGCAATGGTACTTTCTGCGATAGACAGTAAAAGCCCTGAAATCAGAAATAATCGCTGTATTATTCATCCCTTTCGTGAAAACCGCTGTATAGAAAATGACATCCAAACAGATTATGCAGCGGATATGGGGGTAATACTGACATATTTAAAGCTCCTTGATGACTGGAAAGATGAAAGAAGCATAAAGTCACTTTTGACTATGATTTTATTTAAGCGTGGAGAGATTAAAGCAAAAAAGCGGTATCCCGAGATTTATAACAAAATCAGAATGCGTCTTGATGATTTAAGCAATCTTGAAAAGGAAGATTGTGATGAAATTGACAAAGTGGCAGATTGTTTTGCAAGAATACTTAAAATACTTTTTACACCTGATTTTATAGAGGATAAAAATGATAAACGTATTCTTGGGTGGCTTGGATATAATATAGGCAGATGGATTTACGTTATTGATGCGTATAACGACATTGAAAAGGACTATAAAAATAAGAGCTACAATACTTTTATATCAAAAAATAAAGGAAAAACATATAAAGAAATAAAAGAAGCAGTCAGTGAAAAACTTAAAGTATCTCTTACATTTACGCTGGAAAATGCTGCTTCAGCATATAATCTTTTGGACATAAAAAGAAATAAAGAAGTATTGGATAATATTATTTACTCGTCTTTAAAGGCGAAACAAGATTTTATTTTAGGAGAGAATAATGAATCCTTATGAGGTATTAGGAGTCAGTGAAGATGCTGACGAAGAAACAATAAAAAAAGCATATAGAGCACTTGTAAAGAAATATCATCCGGATAAATATGTTAATAATCCGCTTGCTGACTTAGCAAGTGAAAAAATAAAGGAAATAAACAAGGCGTATGATATGATTATGAATAAAAATAAATCTTCGTCATATAGTCAAAATACATCATATTCAAGACAAGGTACAGAACAAAGTACAGGTTCAACATCAGATTTTCAAAGGGTGAGAATACTTATAAATCAGTCACGTATACGTGAAGCAATGGATATGCTTGAGGGACTACCTAAAACTGCGGAGTGGTATTATTTATCAGGAATGACAAGGCTTAGGGTAGGTTGGTATGACCAAGCTATTAGTTATTTGCAGACGGCAGTAAGAATGGAGCCTAATAATATTGAGTATAGAAGTGCACTTAATAATGTAATGAATAGAAATACAACATATACAACGACGACGAGCACAAATGCAGGATGTTGCGGTCCGTGTGACTGCTGTACAGCCTGTCTTGCATTTAATTGTATATGTCCATGTTTTTAATACGGAGGAATATAAATGCAAAGTAAGGAACAACATATAACATCAATAGGCGGTCAGGCAGTTATGGAAGGCGTAATGATGAGAGGCCCTTATAAAACTGCTGTTGCAGTTAGAAAGCCTGACGGCGAAATAGAAACAAAAGTTGAGGAAAACGGTACAAAAACAAGAAGTAAATTTTTTAAATTGCCTATTATAAGGGGCTGTGTGAATTTTATTGACAGCCTTGTTATAGGAATGAAAGCACTTATGTACAGTGCTGAATTTGTGGATATTGAAGGCGATGAGGAGGATAAAGAAAGTAAGTTTGACAAGTGGCTTGATGAGAAGTTCGGGGATAAGATAAAGGATATTGTTATATATGTATCAATAGCAATTTCTCTGGTGTTTAGCATTGTGTTGTTTATGATTTTACCAACCTTTGTTACAAGAGGTTTTGAAATGCTTGGAAATATTTTGCCATCTATAAAGGCAGTTGTTGATTCGCAGCTTTTTACAAGTCTGTTTGAAGGTATAGTTAGAATGGCTATTTTTATCGGGTATTTAGCACTTGTTTCAAATATGAAGGATATAAAGCGTGTATATGAATATCACGGTGCGGAACATAAAACTATTGCCTGCTATGAAGCAGGTGAAGAACTTACAGTAGAAAATATAAGAAAGCACAAAAGATTTCATCCAAGATGTGGTACAAGTTTTTTGCTTTTTGTTATGATAGTAAGTATTTTGCTCTTTGCACTTTTGCCAAGAGTTGATATGGTCATACTTAGAGTAATTATGCGTTTGGCACTTTTGCCGGTTGTGGCAGGAATTTCATACGAACTTATAAAAATCGCAGGAAGAAGTAAGTCAAAGTGTGTTACGTGGATGTCAAAGCCGGGAATGTGGCTTCAGAAACTTACAACACGAGAACCGGACGATTCACAAATTGAAGTGGCAATTGCTTCAATGATTCCGTGCATACCTGAGAATAAAGAGGACGACAGATGGTAATTTCGCAGCTTGTTAGAGAAACGGCAAAACGCCTTAGTGAAAATCCATTATTTGAAGCAGAACAAATGGTAATGGCAGTATGCAATTTAGACAGAACAGAGCTTGTTTTAAAGGGAAGAAACGAAGCATCAGAGGAAGAAAAAGAAAAAGTAAACGATATGGTTTTACGTCGTTTAAAGGGTGAACCGCTTCAATACATAATCGGTGAATGTGAGTTTATGTCCCTAAAATTTTATACAGAACGAGGTGTTTTAATTCCGAGAAGTGACACTGAAACACTTGTTGAAAAAATACTTGATTTTACAGATGAAAACAAGGAATACAAAGTTTTAGATATATGTACAGGTACAGGCTGTATTGGTATAAGTATCGCCAATTACAGAAAAAAAGCAGAGGTAAAACTTTTAGATATAAGTGATATTGCCATTAATTTAGCAAAGCGAAATATTATATTAAATAATGTTAACGATAGAGTTTTTGCAGAAAAAGAAGATATACTGAAAGATTATCCGAAAGATAAATATGATATTATAGTTTCCAATCCGCCGTATATTGAGTCAGATGTTATAGACACACTTCAAGTTGAGGTAAAAGATTATGAACCTCATCTTGCACTTGACGGCGGTAAAGATGGATTGATTTTTTACAGGCGTATTGCAGATATTGCTCCTAAAATGCTAAATGTGGGCGGTATTTTAGCCTTTGAAATAGGGTATAATCAAGGAAGTAAAGTTCTTGAAATTATGAAAAAGAGCTTTTATAATATACAAATTATTAAAGATTTGTGTGGCAACGACAGAGTTGTTATAGGTATTAGAAGATGAAAGGAATGAAATAAATGAAAAGAGTTGGTATATTAACAAGCGGCGGTGACTGTCAGGGACTTAATGCTGCTATAAGAGGCGTGGCAAAAGGACTTTACGAGGAAATAGAAGATGTTGAAATTTACGGTATACAAAATGGTTATGCCGGACTTATACACGGTAATTATAAAAAGATGGAAAAATCAGATTTTTCAGGTATCCTTACAGTAGGAGGAACTATTTTAGGTACATCAAGACAGCCGTTTAAGAAAATGCGAGTTATAGAAGACGAAAACAGTATTGACAAGGTAAAGGCGATGAAGGAGCATTATGCTGAAATGAAGCTTGATTGTCTTGTTATTCTTGGCGGTAACGGTACACATAAAACTGCAAATTTATTAAGAGAAGAAGGGCTAAATGTTGTAACATTGCCTAAAACAATAGATAATGATGTATGGGGAACGGAAATGACTTTCGGTTTTCACAGTGCAGTTGATCTTGCAACAGAGGTTATAGACTGTATTCACACAACAGCTACGTCACATGGTCGTATTTTTATAGTTGAGGTTATGGGACATAAGGTTGGATGGCTTAACTTGTATGCAGGTATTGCAGGAGGAGCGGATATTATACTTCTTCCTGAAATTCCATACGATATAAATTCAATTGCAAAGGTAATTGAAAAGAGAGAACAGGCAGGAAAGAGATTTTCAATATTGGCTGTGGCAGAAGGTGCAATTTCAAAGGAAGAGGCACAGATGAAAAAGAAGGAATTAAAGGCAGCACGTGCTGCTATGCCGTATCCTTCAATTTCTTACAGAATTGCAAAGGAACTTGAAGATGCAACGGGCCATGAAATAAGAGTTACTGTTCCCGGACATTTTCAAAGAGGCGGCAGTCCGTGTGCGTATGATAGAGTACTTTGTACAAGATTTGGTGCGGCGGCAGCAAGACTTATAAAAAATAATCAGTATGGATTTATGGTTGCACTTCAAAATGAAAAGATAGTACCTGTTCCATTAGCTGAAGTGGCAGGAAAACTTAAAAAAGTTCCTGTTGACAGCGATGTTATAGAAGCTGCAAGAGAAATTGGAATATCTTTTGGTGATTAATTACGGAGGATAAAATGGACAGAGTAAGTAAAGCGGTGGAAAATTTTAAATCCGGCTGTAACTGTTCTCAGTCGATATTGTGTGCTTATGCAGATTTGTTTGGTATGGATCAAGAAACTGCTATGCGTGTGTCGGAGGGCTTTGGCGGAGGTATGGGAAGAATGCGTCTTACATGCGGTGCGGTAAGCGGTATGTTTATGCTTGCAGGACTTAAGTTTAGCAGGGCACAGGCAGCAGATTTAGAAACACGTACAAAAGTATATGGTATGGTTCAGAAAATGGCAGAAGAATTTAAAGATATGAACGGTTCAATAATTTGTGCGGATCTTTTGGGAATAAATTTACCAAAAGATAAGGGAGCAGTACCAACAAAGCGTGATGGTGAATTTTATAAAAAAAGACCATGCATTGGTTGTATTGAGGACTGTGCTAAAATTGTGGAAAAGTATTTGCTTTAATTTATATGTTAACGAACGGATTTTCCGTTCGTTTTTTACATGCCCTGAATATTGACAATATAAATCGAAAATGATATAATTAATAATGTATATTTATGACAAATAGTGACTATGGAGGATATTAATGATAACAGGAAAACAAAGAGCTTATTTAAGAAAATTAGCACATGATATCGAACCAATATTTCAGATTGGCAAGGAGGGTATAACAGACTCATTCCTTGACGGACTGGATAAAGCACTTGTAAAACGTGAAATAGTAAAGGTGCATATATTGGAAACGGCTTTGCTTGATACAAAAGCAGCATGCAACGAAGTTGCAGAGAAGCTTAGAGGTGAACCTGTACAGGCAATAGGAAATAAGTTTACTATTTATCGAAAATCTTCTGAGGAAAAATACAGAAAAATAGAGTTACCAAAAAAATGAGAATAGGAATAATGGGAGGTACTTTTAATCCTGTGCATAATGCTCATTTAATTATTGCAGAAAATGCAAGAGAAGAGTACAGCCTCGATAAAGTGATATTTATAACAGGCGGTAATCCTCCACATAAAAAAAGTAATGTTACGGCACAGCATAGATTTAATATGACTCGTATTGCCATAAAAGATAATAAATTTTTTACTGATGATGATTTTGAAATAAACCTAAGTCAAAAGTCATATACTGTAAATACTCTAAGATACTTAAAGGACAAGTATCCATGTGATGATTTGTTCTTTATAATCGGAGAAGATTCTTTGGTTAATTTTAAGGACTGGTATATGCCGGAAAAGATACTTAAAATGTGCAGTATTTTGGTGTTCCCGAGAGTTTCACATAGTGGTTTAGCTGATACAATTAAGAAAGTTAAGTTACATTTTGAGGGGAACATAATGGCAGTACATTCACCGATTATGGAAATATCCTCAACAGATATAAGAAAAAGATTTAAAGAAGGCAGAACAATAAAGTACCTTGTGCCTGAAGGTGTAATTGAATATATAAAAGATAATCATTTGTATAAGGAATAGGTTATGGAAGAGAAACTAAAAGAAATTCTTAGTGAAAAGAGGTTTCGTCATAGTTTAGGAGTAGCTAAGGAAGCAAAAAGACTTGCAAAATTATACGGAGCTGATGAAGAAAAAGCTTATACAGCGGGGCTTTTACACGATTGTGCAAAGGGATATTCTATTGAAGAACAAATAAAGCTTTGTGATAAATTAAATGTTAAATTAGACGAATCACTTCGTATTTGTCCTCCTGTAATTCATGGATTTTTGGGTGCGGAAGTTGCAAAAAAAGAATATGGAATATCAGATGATGAAATATTACAGTCAATTAAGTATCATACTGTCGGCAGAGCAGGTATGAGTTTACTTGAGAAGATTATCTATATTGCGGATATGACTGAAGAAAACCGTGATTTTGACGGAGTGGACGAGCTTAGGGGTGCTGTTAATAGGGATTTAAATGAGGCACTTTTAATAAGTATCGAGCAGCAATTTAAACTTCAGTTTAAAAGACGAAGCACCTTACATCCAAATATGATTGATATGTGGAATGATTTAGTTTTAAAAAGTAGAAAGGAGTAATTTTATGGAAAAAAAGCTTGAGATTATAAAAAAAGCATTGGAAGATAAAAAAGCAACTAATATTGAAATACTTGATGTTTCGGAGCAGACATCTTTGGGAGATTATTTCGTTGTTGCATCGTGTCAATCTACTGTGCAGGTAAGAGCTTGCGTTGATGAGGTTGAGGAAAAGATGCAGGATGAAGGATATGTTGTAAATCACAAGGAAGGTTACAGAGGTGGTTCATGGATTTTGATGGATTACGGAGATATAATCGTACATGTGATGCAGCAGGAAGTAAGAGAGTTTTACGCAATAGAAAGATTGTGGGACGATGCAGGTACTGCAAAGGAATTTGAGGAAGAGTAAATTTAATACAAAGGAGCAATAGATTAATGGAAAGTTACAATTTTAAAGCCATAGAAAAGAAATGGCAGGATAAATGGGAAGAGAGTGGTGCTTTTCATGCTGAAACAAACAGCAAAAAACCAAAATTTTATACAATGATTGAGTTCCCGTATCCGTCAGGTGCAGGACTTCATGTAGGACATCCAAGAAGCTATACGGCACTTGATATTATTGCAAGAAAACGTCGTATGGAAGGATATAACGTATTATATCCGATTGGTTGGGACGCATTTGGTTTGCCTACGGAAAATTTTGCTATTAAAAACAAAGTACATCCTAAAATAGTTACTGAAAAGAATATCGCAAACTTTACACGTCAGCTTAAGATGCTTGGTTTTTCTTTTGACTGGTCAAGAGAGATAAACACCACAGATCCTAATTATTATAAGTGGACACAGTGGATATTCTTGCAGCTTTTCAAGCATGGACTTGCATACAAGCAGGAAATGCCTATAAACTGGTGTACAGGCTGTAAAGTCGGACTTTCCAACGAAGAAGTTGTAAACGGCGTTTGTGAAAGATGCGGCAGTGAAGTTGTACAGAAAAGAAAGAGTCAGTGGATGCTTAAAATAACAGAGTATGCACAGCGTCTTATTGATGACCTTGATGATGTAAATTATCTTGAAAAGATTAAAACTCAGCAGAAAAACTGGATTGGCAGAAGTGAAGGAGCAGAAGTTAAGTTCAAACTGTCAACTGGCGATGAAATGGTTGTGTACACTACAAGAGCAGATACGCTATTTGGTGCTACTTATACTGTTATGTCACCTGAACATCCGCTTATTGACAAGATGAAGGATTCTATTGAAAATTATGACGAGGTACTAAAGTATAAGGCAGAAGCGGCTAAAAAGTCAGAGTTTGAAAGAACAGAATTAGCTAAGGAAAAGACAGGTGTTAAACTTGAAGGCATATATGCAATAAATCCGGCAAATGGTGACAAATTACCAATCTTTATTTCTGATTATGTACTTGTAACATACGGTACTGGTGCAATTATGGCTGTACCGGCACACGACAGCCGTGACTGGGAGTTTGCAAAGAAGTTTAATCTTCCTATAATTGAAGTTGTTTCTGGCGGTAAAAATGTACAGGAGGAAGCCTATACAGATGTTTATAAGGGTAACATGGTCAATTCCGGTTTCCTTGATGGGTTGAGTGTAAAAGAAGCAATTCCGACAATGATTGATTGGCTTGAAAAGGAAGGTCTTGGAAAGCGTAAGGTTAACTTTAAACTTCGTGACTGGGTATTCTCACGTCAGCGTTACTGGGGAGAGCCTATTCCGCTTGTATATTGTGAAAAGTGCGGTTGGGTTCCTATTCCAGAAGAAGAATTGCCTTTGGAATTACCAGAAATTGATACATTTGAACCTGGTGAAAACGGTGAATCACCACTTGCAAAAGCGTATGACTGGATAGAAACAACTTGTCCTCATTGCGGCGGAAAAGCACAGAGAGAAACTGATACAATGCCTCAGTGGGCAGGTTCAAGCTGGTATTTCCTTCGTTATATGGATCCGCATAATAATGATGCACTTGCATCTAAAGAAGCACTTGAATATTGGTCACCTGTTGATTGGTATAACGGCGGTATGGAACATACAACTCTTCATCTTCTATATTCAAGATTCTGGCATAAATTCCTTTATGACATTGGTGTAGTACCTACAAAGGAACCGTATATGAAACGTACATCACACGGTATGATTCTTGGCGAAAACAATGAAAAGATGTCAAAGTCAAGAGGTAATGTAGTAAATCCGGATGATGTTGTAAATGAGTTCGGTGCAGATGCCTTTAGAACATACGAAATGTTTATCGGTGCATTTGATCAGTCAACACCATGGTCACAGCAGGGACTAAAGGGTTGTTATAAATTCCTTGAAAGAGTTTGGAACCTGCAGTCTATTGTTACTGATGAAGAAGGTTACAGCAGTGACCTTGAAAAGAATGTAAACAAGGCAATAAAGAAAGTCGGTGAGGACTTTGAAAGAATGAAGTTCAACACAGCTATTGCAACTATGATGAGCCTTGTAAATGATTTCTCAAAGAAAGGTTCTGTTACAAAAGACGAGTATAAGACACTTATAACACTTCTAAATCCTGTTGCACCGCACATGACAGAGGAATTGTGGCTTGTATACGGTAACGGTGAATTACTTTCACTTCAGCCATGGCCTAAATATGATGAGGAAAAAACAGTTGATGATGAAGTTGAAATTGTTGTACAGATTAACGGTAAAATAAAGGATAAGCTTATGATACCGGCAGGTCTTGACAAAGACGGTACACAAGAAGCAGCTATGGGTACAGATAAGATTAAAGGACTTATTGAAGGCAAGAATGTAGTTAAAGTGATTGCCGTTCCGGGTAAGCTTGTAAATATTGTTGTTAAATAATTTAAAATACTCGAAGTATGGTTTAAAGACCGTATTTCGAGTATTTTTTATTATAGTTTTTTAGGACTTGCAAAACTAAGAAGTGTGTAGTAAAATAATAAAAGAAGTAAATTTTGGAGGCAGAAAAATGAAAGTTATAGCCGCTACTAAAAATAAAGGTAAAATAAAAGAGATGCAGGAAATATTATCGCCGTTAGGTGTTGATATAATATCACAGCAGGAAATGGGTATTGAAGTTGACGTTGAGGAAACAGGCGATACATTTGAAAAGAATGCACTCATAAAAGCAAGGGCAGTTGCAATGGTTTGTGATTACCCGATACTTGCAGATGATTCGGGATTGTGCGTAGCTGTTTTAGACGGTGCACCCGGAGTAAGAAGTGCAAGATATGCCGGTGATGACGCTACTGACGAAGATAGAATTAACAAACTTTTAAATGAAGTGGGTGACAGTGAAAACAGAAAGGCGAAATTTGTAACATCCGTAGCTTTTGTATATCCTGACGGAAGAGAAGTCACAGCAGAAGGAGAAGTTAAGGGCAGAATAACAATGACTCCTGAGGGTGAAAACGGTTTTGGCTATGACCCGATATTTTATTCAGATGAACTTGGAAAGACATTTGCTCAGTGCAGTGATGAAGAAAAAAATTCGGTAAGTCACAGAAGCAGAGCACTTCACAATCTTTTAGAAAAACTAAAGAAAGTTGAGGGAATTTGATTATGATGGAAGATATTTATTTGGAATATATGATAAAGCGTAAAAAGAGCGGGGGACAAAAGGCAATTATTGCTTTAATTATTGCATCTGGAGTTATATTGACAGCTGTTCTTCTTATGCTTACGTACGTATGTGCATTATTTTTGATGGGTACACAATTTGGTTCCTTTGCTTTTAGTATCGGACTTGTACTGATTGCCCTTATGTGGTATGGTGCATTTCTTTTAATAGGAATGGGAAATGTAGAATATGAATATATACTTACTAACAGTGAAATGGATATAGATAAAATAATGTCAAAACGAGGAAGAAAACATATAGTAAGTTTTGATTTTAAGGAAATTAGCGTATGTGCTAATATAAACGATTCAAATCACAACAGTAATTACAAAAATGTAACGCCTGCAAAAATTTATGATGCAACAGGAGATAAAACGGCAGATAATATTTACTTTATTGATTTTAACGGTGAAGGCGGAGTTACGAGAGTAATTTTTCAGCCGACATTTAAGATGATAAATTCAGCGAAAAAATTTAATCCGAGAAATATTTTCGTTATGGAGGAATAAAAAATGAAGGCTTGCTATGCACATGAGATGCGTGAGGTTGATAGAGCGGCAAGCGAACTTGGTGGAATACCGAGTATAGTGCTTATGGAAAATGCCGCCATAGCCTGCGTAAGAGAGCTTGAACGAGATTTTAAAGACTTAAAGAATAAACGTATTGCGATTTTTTGCGGTAAGGGTAATAACGGGGGTGACGGCTTTACAATAGCACGTCACCTGTATAATATGGGAGTAAATGTTTCAGTGCAGCTTGTTTGCGGAGATGAATTTACCGGTGATGCTGAAATTAATTTTGACATTATAAGCAAAATGGGTGTGAAAATTGAAAACATAAGCAGCTTGGATTATTTAGACCTTTTAATTGGGTCAAATGATATTATAATAGATGCTATTTACGGCACAGGTATACACGGTATTGTACGCGGTATAAGTTACGATGTTATAAAAAAGATAAATGAAAATTCTAAATATACAATGTCAGTAGATGTTCCAAGCGGAATTAATTCCGATACAGGTGAAATATGTGGAGTGTGTATAAAAGCCCATAAAACAGTTACTTTTGCAGCGTATAAGGTGGGAATGCTGTTATTTCCGGGAGCTGACTTTGTAGGAAATGTAGTCGTTTCAGATATATCTATTCCTGAATATATAATTGAACAAAGGGGTATATCCATAAATGTTACAGATGAAAAATTTGTGAGAAATAATTTTTCAAAAAGAGAAAATAACTCACAAAAGGGAGATTACGGTAAAGTTCTTGTAATAGCAGGAAGTGTAGGTATGACAGGTGCGGCATACCTTTCATCTCAGTCGGCAGTGATTTCGGGAAGCGGGCTTGTAACGCTTGCAGTACCGAAATCTCTTAACGGTGCCATGGAAGCTAAGACAACTGAGGTTATGACGCTTGCGGTAAATGACTGTGGTGGTCATATGACAGCAGATGGAATAGATAAGATACTTGATGCAATGAAGAAAGCTGATTCTATTTTATTTGGGCCGGGACTTGGAAGAAGCAAAGATATTACATTACTTTTGAGAATGGTACTTGAACATTCTAATGTACCTGTAATTATTGATGCTGACGGTATTAATGCCGCTGCATCAGATATTAGTATTCTTGAAAATTGCACATGCCCTGTTATATTTACTCCACACAGTGTTGAAATGTCAAGATTAACGGGATATGAACTTAAGTACATAGAAAATAACAGACTTGAAACAGCAAGGGAATTTGCAGAAAAATACGGAGTGACAGTAATTTTAAAAGGACATCATACAATAGTAACAGGTCAGGACGGTGTGCAATATATTAATATTACAGGCAATCCTGGTCTTGCAACCGGCGGAAGCGGAGATGTACTTGCAGGAATAACAGCATCACTTGTTTCAAGGGGCATAGAAGAAACGACAGCTGCGGCTATGGCAGTGTACATACATGGTCTTGCGGGAGATAAGATGATGGAAAAGGTAGGAATGGAATCTGTTACGGCTTCCGGAGTAATGGGGTGTATTCCTGATGCGTTAAGGCAAATATTACAGGTAGAAAATTAAACTATATTATGCTATAATTAAGGAGAATTTAAAGATGGATAAAAGAACTTGGGCAGAGGTTGACCTTGATGCGATTGCCCATAATATAAAGGAAATAAGGAAAATTACAAATCCAAATGCACAGATAATGGCTGTTGTTAAGGCTGACGCCTATGGTCACGGCTTTTTGGAGGTTACAAAAACACTTCTTGAAAACGGTGCAGACCGCCTTGCAGTGGCAGTTTTACAGGAGGGTAAACAGCTTAGAAGCAGAGGTGTTAAAGTACCGATTTTAATACTTGGTGCAAGCAGTGAAGAGAGCGTTGAAGATTTGATTAATTTTGATATTACTCCAAGTGTATTTGCATTTGATTTTGCAAAGGCACTATCATACGAGGCTGAACGCAAGGAAAAGGTAACAAAAATACACATAAAAATAGATACGGGAATGAGCCGTATAGGATTTTTGGCAGGAGAGAATAATGAGGAAATAGTAGAGGAAATTTTAAAAATTTCAAAACTTCCATATATTGAAATAGAGGGAATTTTCTCACATTTTGCAACATCAGATGAGTACGACAAGACATATACTCTTCTTCAGTATGATAGGTTTATGGATGTATGTAATAAACTTGAGGAAAAAGGACTTCATATATCTATTCGTCATATCTGTAACAGTGCAGGTATAATGATGTACCCCGAGATGCATCTTGATATGGTGCGTCCCGGAGTAATTTTGTACGGTATGTATCCATCAAATGAGGTTGACAAGTCAAGACTTGACCTAATTCCCGCAATGACTTTAAAATCAACTATAACACATATAAAAGAGGTAGAGGCCGGTAGAGGTGTAAGCTATGGTAAAGAGTACATAACCGATAAGAGAACAAAAATTGCAACTGTTCCAATCGGTTATGCCGACGGATATTTAAGAAAGCTTGCTAAAGAGGGTAAAATGATCGTTAGAGGTATGAAAGTTCCTGTAATCGGAAGAATTTGTATGGATCAGTGTATGATTGACGTCACAAATGTTCATAATATTGATAAGGGTGACGAAGTAATCATTTTCGGAAGAGAGGGAGTTACCGTTGACGATCTTGCACATTGGCTTGATACTATAAATTATGAGGTATCATGCGTAATAGGCAGGCGTATTCCGAGGATTTATACCAAGGAGGGAAAGGCGGTGAAGGTTTTAAATTACCTTATGTAAGGATAAAAGGGTGCGTGTTTTGCGTATCGCCGAATTTGAAAAGGGGGCCTGATTGCTTTGTCACAAAACAAAAAAGCCGACACAGAAAAGCTTATAGCACAGCTTAAAAGGGGTTATAAGGAAATGGCACAGATAAATCTTGAAATTGCATGTGAATGCGTTGAATCAGATAATGAAAGCCTTTCGCTGTGTGAGGAAAAACTGACGGAGTGTGAGTAATTGTGATTGTGAAAAGAGGAGATATTTATTACGCAGATTTAAGTCCCGTTGTCGGAAGTGAGCAGGGTGGCGTAAGACCGGTACTTGTGATACAGAACGACATTGGTAATAAATACAGCCCGACAGTTATAGCGGCGGCAATAACGAGTAAAATTAATAAAGCCAAAATGCCGACGCATATAGAACTTAGTGCGAAAGAATACGGACTTAATAAGGATTCCGTGATATTACTTGAACAAATCAGGACGATTGATAAGAAAAGATTACGAGAGAAAATAGGTCGTATAGACGATGAACTTATGAAGAGTGTAAATGATGCACTGTCAATAAGTTTTGGTCTTAGCGAGTTCTAAAAAAGCCTTTGATGAAGAGAGGATATTGGAGGTTTTTGATATGGATAGATTATTAAGGTATGTAGCTTAGACTACATATCATAAAACAAGGACTATTGCTAAACAGCAATAGTCCTTTGTTGTTGCATAAAAAAACCGTTTCGCACAAAGGCGAAACGGTTTAGGTGAGTATTAGTCAACGATTGTTTTAACGTATTCAGCAATCTTATCACATTTGCAGTTAGCAAAGAATAAATCTTTGAATTGCTTACCTGCAACAGCACCTTTAACAAGTTCCTGATCAAGGTTAGGAAGAATATCAAGAAGATCTCTGTGAGTAACTTTCTTAACTTCGTTAAGGATTTTTGCATTTCTCTGTTCAGGAACAGCTCTTTCTTTTGGATAACCGCCGCCCCATTCTTCAACGAATAGCTTTTCAAATACATATTGAAGGTTAAGTTCAGCACCCCAACCCCAACCTTTTGCGAAAGGCATAGCAATACAGTTACCGTTGTTTACCTGTGTAAACTGGTATGCGTCTGTTGGGTCAACAACATGACCGCAAAGTACGCCAGGGAATGCGTTACAAGCAAGGCATGCTCCTTCGCCTGTACCACAACCTGTGATAACAAGGTCTGCAGCACCTGAGTTGATAAGTATAGCTGCAAGGATACCGATTTGAACGTATGTAAGCTGCTCTGCATCATCAGCTGAGTACATACCATAGTTAAATACTTCATGACCTAAAGGTTCAACAACTTTTTTTAGAGTTTCAACAATTACGCCATTCTTTGCAGCTTGGCTGTTTTCGTTAATCAAAGCAATTTTCATTGGAATAATACCTCTTTCTAATATATTTGCATTTGTATGCATATATATTATATCAAAAATTAACTATGTTTGCAACCGTTAAATCAAAAAATAATGGCAAGATTAGTTATTTACTCTTTCATTTCTTCTGCCAATCTTTCAAGGCATTTTTTTTCTATTCTGCTTACATAGCTTCTGCTTATACCAAGAATATCCGCTATTTCTTTTTGTGTCTTTTTTCTTTGGTTACACAGTCCATACCGCCAGCATATTATATTTATCTCGTTTTTATTTAAAACTTTACTCATGGCATTATAAAGTTTGTTGGCTTCTATTTTACCGGAAATAATATCAGATATATCTGTTTCATCTCCTGTTAATATATCTGAAAAAGTCATATTATTTCCCTCTTTATCAGTACCTATACTTTCATCTATTGATACTTCATTTGAAAGTTTTTTTGTTGAGCGTAAAAACATTAGTACCTCATTTTCAATACACCTTGAAATATAAGTTGACAGTTTTGAATTTTTTTTAGGATTAAAGGTGTTAATACCTTTTATAAGACCTATTGTACCTATGGATATAATATCTTCAAGATTTTTTTCATCAGAGTATTTTTTTGCTATATGTGCGACAAGACGTAAATTGTGTTCTATAAGTATGTTTTTAGCATTTTCATCTCCATCAGCGTACATTTTTATAAACTTTTGTTCTTCTTCGTTACTTAATGGCTTGGGAAATGAAGCATTACCTGAAACATAACCTGTAAGTATCAGAACTGTTTGTATCCATTCCAATAAAAAACTGCCAAATAACATATAAAAACCTCCTTTACACATAATATGCACACGATGTATGTCCGTATTTTGTTATTAACATACAAATTTTAGTTAATAATATGATAGAATGAAACGTGTAGCACTATTGTAACGAAAACATAATAAGACTAATATTGAAATGAAACGCAGAACAATATATAATAACAGGTGTATAGGTATGGACTAGTAAGGATTGGAGGATAGAATAAATGTTATGTAAGGTATGCGGGGCACAGATACCCGATGAAGCAGTGGAATGTGAATTTTGCGGTGCTAAGACAGATAATTCTGTACAGAGCGATATGGGAGATACAAAAAAGATAGACATAGTAGAGGAAACTCAAGATAATATTGAGGTAGAAGATGAAGAAGCTCCAAAAGCGGAAGAAATATTTGACGACAATGAACGACGCAGACGTGCTCAGGTCAAGAGAATGATGGAGGAGAAAAAGCAGCAGCTTTCCGAAATTGAAAGACGTCGAAATGAAAAACGTATGAAGCAGAGGAGAAATAAGATTATTCTTATAAGTGCAATTTGTGCGTTAGCTATTGCGGCAGTAGGAATAGGCATATATTATGTTGCTGAAAATATAAATGGAAGTACTACTCCATCACCGAGTGTACAGCCAACGGCTACTCCATATACAGCGGCAGCGGTTATTACACCGGCACCGACTGCACTTGAAACTGTACAGCCAACAGTAGAGCCATATAGAGAGGCAGAATCAACAACCACTACCGGTGGTACTAATTGGACAGCGACAGGTAATACAGGAAGCGGCAGTGGCACATCATCGTCAGGACGTGGAGGATCTTCAAGCGGAAGTTCGTCAGGTGGCAGCACATCTTCAGGCGGTACATCATCAGGAAGTAGTTCATCATCTGGTAGCAGTACGTCATCAGGTGGTACATCGTCAGGTGGCACATCATCAGGATCAAGTTCGTCGAATATTGTAAACAGCGGTGCTTCATCAAATAATATATCAGCACAGCTTGCGACCGGTGGTGAAGTTATACACAATACAGGTACAGGGAAATTACTTATGACATTTGTTGTGGGTAATACAAAATACTATGCAAACGTTTCTGAGGGAAGTACAACAGATCAGGTTAAAAATAAGACATATACAATTACTGCACAGCCTACCGGAGAAAAATATAACGGAAATACTGTTTATGAAATTACGAGCTTGACAAAATACGATGGTAAAGATTATTTACTGCCAAATTCAGGAACTAAACTGCTTACAAGCAGTGATATAGCCGGAATGTCAAAATATGACCTTGCTTTGGCAAGAAATGAGATTTATGCAAGACACGGACGCAAGTTCCAAACGGCAGAATATAATGATTATTTTAGCAGTAAATCGTGGTATTCAATAAATCCAAACTATAATTACAGTGATGATGACAGTAATTTAAATGAAATAGAGATTAAAAATGTTCAGTTCATACTTAACGCTGAAAGAAATTAATTTTTGATTTAAAACACCTATGTAAGAAATATCTTATATAGGTGTTTTTTTGTAAACATTTATACTTTGCGTGAATATAATACAGTGTAAAAACATATTATGTTTCAGAGAGGGTGTATTTGCTATGAATAAATTTGAAAAAATATTAAAGGATTTTGATAAGAATCAGCTTAGAGAAATTAATGCTTTCCTTAATTCATCAGAAGGCAAAAGACTTAAAAATCATATTAACTCGGCTAATAAAGAACAGTTAATAAGGGAATTTTCTAATCTTGATTCAAACGAAGTTAAAAAAAGAATTTCAGGGTTAAGTACTGATGAACTTATGCGGATTTTGAAGAATCTATAAGAGGTGGTCAAAATGGCAGATACAATGGATGCGTTAAAAAATATATTAGGTGACGATGCAGAAGATAAAATTAAAACAGTTATGGATTCTCTTTCAGGAGGTAATTCATCAATGCCTGCTGTCAATACGGATAGTATTTCTGAAATTATGCAGCTGAAGGGTATTATGGAACATTTAACTAATAACAGAAATGATCCAAGAACAAATCTTTTAATGTCGTTAAAACCATATATGAGAAGTGAAAGACAGCGTTCTATTGATTCGGCAGTAAGACTGCTTGGGATTGCTAACGTGGTAAAAATGCTTAAAAAATAAATTTTGAGTCGGAGGTGGTAATATGTACAGAACATATAGTTATAATGATATGCCAATACCGGTTAAAAGAAAACCAGATTATAAGCCAAAACCAACTGCCACTCCGACACCCCATTGTGAAGAACATAAAGAAGAAGATAAAAAAGACGGTATTTTAAATGGTTTATTCGATAAAATTGAAACAGATGATATTATATTGCTTATAGTTGTATTGGTACTGCTTTTAGACGACTGTGATGATAAACTTCTTTTGCTTACCATTGGTTTTGTATTTATTTCTGAATGGATATAGTATAAATTTCCTGTACTTAGATAATACTAATGCAAAAAGAGAAGAGGATTGATTATATGCTTTATGAACCAAAATTTTATAAATGTTCCAAATGTGAGGCTATATTTGAAGTTATTACGCCTCATTGCTGTGATGAACTTTTATGTTGCGGTGAATATGTAGAGCTTATAAAGGCAAATGAAGGTCATGGTTTGGAAGATAAACACATTCCTGTTGTAAAAAGGGAAGGCGATAATTTAACAGTGTGTGTCGGTCGTGTACTGCATCCTATGAGCAAAGAACATAATATAGTTTGGGTTGAAGTTAAAAGCAAGTATTTTGAACAAAGAGTGACATTAAAAAAAGGTGATGACCCTATTGCTATGTTTCAAGTACCTGAAAAAGTACCGGTAACTGTTTTTGCATATTGTAATATTCATGGATTATGGAAAATTTCAGCATAATTATTTTACAAATTTTACACTAAATATCTTAAATGCTTACATTTTATTTACATGCTGTAATTATGTTGATTTATGCAGAATAATGATGTATAATGTAATTGTTGAAAGACAGGATAAAAGGGTACTAAATAAAACGAGTGTTCATTTATTTGAACACTCGTTTTTGCTTGTGCTATTTTATCATTCCTAAAGTAGTATCAATTACAGAACCGATATTTTTAAATATACCCTCTGTTTTCTTAGCTATCTTATGACGTTCTCTGTCAGTCATAGGGTCGGCAATCATAGTTACAGCAGCTCCAACAACAAGTCCCGTTGCCATACCTTTCATAAATCCTGAAACGTTACTCATATTAAAACCTCCTTTGATTTATTATCAATATTAGTATTTTCAAAAAATAATAAAAAACACTGAAAAAAGATGTTGAATTTTACAAAAAAATACGTTGTAAAGAAAATTTAACATAAGAGAATATTGACGAAATCAAAATAGTGTTATAGTATATATAGTGTATACATGTATGATAATTTATGAAGAATGGAGAATGGTTGTTATGGCAAATATAAAACCCTTTAGAGGTTACAGATATAATACAGACAAAATAGGCAGCTTGGGTTCTGTCGTTTCGCCTCCATATTATAATCTATCAGAAGAGGCAAGAGATGCTTTGTATGAAAAAAGTGATTATAATTCAGTTAGACTTTTTTCCGGAAAAAAATTTTTAGATGATAATGAATCAAATAATACATTTACGCGTGCGAAAGATCTTCTTGATAAATGGATTGAAGAAGGGATTCTTATTCGTGATGAAGAACCTGTTATATATATGTATGAGCAGACAATAGATATGTCAGGTACGTTATATTCAAATACAAGTTTTGTTACGTTAGTGGAATTGGAAGATATAGGAAAAGGTGCAATTATGCCTTGCGAAAAGCCACACGAGGTATCGTTAGGGGATAGATATGAACTTCTTGCAGCTACAAATGCAGATATGAGTATGATAAGCTGTTTATATGTTGAAAAGGAAAAGGATCTATTTAATTTGATGAATGAGCTTCGTGAAGAAGAACCTGATATTGAATTTTCGGCAGATGAAAGTGTTCAGCAGCGACTTTGGAAAATTACTTATAAGCCTACAATAGATTTTATAGTAGAGCACTTTAAAGATATTTCACTTTATATAACTGATGGTCAAACAAGATATGAAACTTGCTTAAAATACAGAAATTATATGAAAGCAAATAACCCTAATCATACAGGCAAAGAACCATATAACTATATGATGATGGCTCTGTCAAATTCACGTTCTGACGGACTTGTTGCATTGCCGGTGCATAGAAAGTTAAAAACTCCAAGGAATTTCAGTGAAGCTCATTTTATAGCCGGTGCACAGGATCATTTTAAAGTAGAAAAAATAATTGTGGATGCAAATGATGAAACACTTGTAAAAACAATGTTAAGACAAATTTCCACAGTAAAGTCTGAAACAAGAATTGCAGCTTATTGCGGTGGTGATTATTTTTATAGAATGGTTCTAACTGATAATGACTACATTAAAAAAGAAGTATATCCTGAAATGTCAAAGGAATATTGCAGGCTTGATATTGTAGCTTTAAATAAGCTTATAATAGAAGATGTGTTTAGGATTAAAGAAGAGGATTATGAAGAATATGTTGAGCCGACAAGAAGCTATGAGGACTGTTATACAGATGTAAGCAATGGTAAGTTTGACATTATGTTTTTGATGAATCCGGTACATGTGGAGCAGATTAGAAATATAACTGCGGTAGGGGAAAGACTTCCGGAAATGACAGTTAGTGTTTTCCCTAAACCTTCAGTAGGTGTAATTATTAATGTTAAAGAAGATTAATAAAAATTCGGAGTATTCCGAAATGATATAATGATGGCAGACTCAAAAAAAGAGTCTGCCGTCATTTTTTTACAATAAAAAATACCGCTGCCATGTAGCAGCGGTATTTATATTTACAATAATTAGTTTTCTTCAGCAAGCTTTACAAGATGTGCATACTTTTCTTCTGCATTCTTCTTAGCTTTTGCGAATAATTCTTTAGCTCTTTCAGGATTTGAACGAGCAAGTGAGTTATAACGAACTTCACCCATGATAAATTCTTCGTAATCCATTGTAGGAGCCTTTGAATCAAGCTGGAATGGATTCTTTCCTTCGATTGTACGTCTTGGGTCGAATCTGAATAGGTGCCAGTAACCTGCCTGAACAGCCTTCTTTTCTTCAGTTTGAGCAATGCTCATACCGCCCTTAATACCGTGGTTGATACATGGAGCGTAAGCGATGATTAGAGAAGGACCGTTGTAGCTTTCAGCTTCAATAACAGCCTTTAATAGCTGGTTCTGATCAGCACCCTGTGCAACCTGTGCAACGTATACATAACCGTAGCTCATTGCGATTGCAGCAAGATCCTTTTTCTTAACTTCCTTACCAGCAGCAGCAAACTGAGCAATAGCACCTGTTGGTGTAGACTTAGATGACTGACCGCCTGTATTTGAGTAAACTTCTGTATCGAATACAAGAATGTTTACGTCTTCACCTGAAGCAAGAACGTGGTCAACACCGCCGAAGCCGATGTCGTATGCCCAACCGTCACCACCGAAGATCCAGCATGACTTCTTTGATAGATATTCTTTATCAGCAAGAACATCCTTTGCTTCCTGTGAGTTTATGTTAGCGATTGCCTTTAGTAATTCGTCAGTTGCAACCTTGTTAGCAGCTGCATCGTTCTTTGTTTCGATGAACTTGTCAACAGCAGGCTTAACATCTGCATTTTCTTCAGCAATCTTTTCAAGTTTAGCGATATTTGTGTTTCTTAGTGTATCCTGAGCAATGAACATACCAAGACCATACTCTGCGTTATCC